>JBKJYI010000501.1:0-9418 GCA_046715855.1 Phycisphaerae bacterium | reverse complement strand
GCTTGGCATAGCGCTTGGTCGCAGTGCCATTGCTGCCATAGCTGCTCGGGCTGGCGCCGAACGAGAAGCCTGCCCATGAGCCGTACGTCGGACGCGTTCGAGTTGAGCGTCCCTTTGTCGTTGTGCTGGTAGCCATTTGTTTCTCCTAAAGGTGTCCGGATTTTCGCGTCGCAACCGACGTTGTTGGCGCATCCATCGGAGCGCAACAGAAGCGGCTTGAGAAAATGGTCGAAAGCGGGCGACTTGGAAATTTCTCTTTGAACGATGAATCCGGGGTGTCGCGAGCATTTGTCTGCGGCACAGAGGCTCGTGCCCGTCGCCAAAAACCGCGTTAGCAGCCAAGAAACACCGTTTTTTTCGCCATTGCGGCTTAGGCGGGCGGGGGGCGCCAGCACGCAGCGCTTTTTAAAAAGTCTGTTTTGAGCGGCGACAAAAATGCAAAAAAATATTTTTGATCAATGCGATTCGAGGCGCGCCGCTTCTTCGCGCAATCTCTTGAGTCCCTCGAACAATCGCGATTTCACCAGCGACTCGGCCAGGTCGAGGACTTCGGCGATTTCTCCGCGCGAAAGATTCTCCACGTAGCGCAGGCGGAGCATCTCGCGCTGATCGTCGGACAATGCGAGAAAGGCTTCCGCCATGCGCGCCTGCGCCTCGTCATTGACCATTCGCGTAAGCTGCCCGGTGATCGCTTCGGGAATTTGCGACGGCTGTTGAATCTGCCCGCCTTGGTTGGCTTTTTTGCGGGCGCATTTCAGGCAGTGGTTGCGCGCGACCTTATAAAGCCAAGGCCGAAAGTGCGCTGGAACAACCGGTGCCTGAACCACCTTGAGGAATATTTCCTGCACCGCGTCTTCCGCTTCTTCGATGCGACCCAGGTAGCCGTAGCAAAAACGCGTCAACGCATCCCTATGAAGCTTTTGAAGAACTGTGCCGGCGAATTCATCCTTACGATTAAGCAAGTCAACCAGCTGGTTCGATTCAGCCTCCGACGCCGTTGCCTTCGAAGTTTCCAATGCGTAATTCTTTCCTATGAACGCTAATGGAGGGAATAATATAACAGCTTTGAAAACACGGGCTACGCCGGGAAGCGTTGCGACCAACTTCGCAGAGCCGTGGCCGCCTTCAGGTTATCCAACTTCCGCAACTCATTTTCCATTTGCAGAAGGTCCTCGGGATAGTTGAGCTTTTCGGGCGAATAGAGCTCAATAAGCCGAGTGATTACTATTTTGCGCCCTTCAATGCCCGCGGTCCCCTGCCGCTCGTGGATATTCAGCGCTTGAAGTAAAAGCGCCTCCGCTTCCTCCCAATCCCCGGTGGAAGCATCGGGTCGAAGGTCCATGATGATTCTCACCAGTTGCATGATGACCGGTGCGGCACGCTCTTCGCGATCAACATTCAAATACGTCTGCAGGGCACTGCGGTAAACGGGCTCCGATTCGCTGTACCGTTGCTGGTCAAAAAGGGTGTCCGCGAGACGGTTCTCGATTGTGGCCACCCGAAAGTCTTGGATCCTAATGGTGTCGGCAATTCCCAACCGTTGCTCTTGAGTAATCAGCGTGATAGCAAATGCGGCTACCGCAAAGACTGCAAGCAATCCGCCGGCGGTTATGGCGGCCAACCGGTGGCGCGCAAGCAGTTTTCGCAAAACGTACATGGCACTGCGCCGCCGCGCCAAAACTGGCTGATGAGTCAGATACCGTTCGACGTCGTCCGTCATTGCGGCCGCGCTCTGGTATCTACGATTTGGATCTTTTTCCAATGCGCGCGCCAGGATGATGTCCAAGTCGCCTCGTAGAGTCCGGTCAATGGAGGAACTTCTGCGCGGTTCCGCTTCGCAAATCGTTCGAATCGCCTCGGGCAGCGCGCTGCGGCGCACCGTGTAGGGTAGTTCGTCCGTGAGTAATTCGAAAAGAAGCACGCCCAGCGAATAGAGATCGCTGCGCACATCGATCGCCGACACATCCCCGCGCACCTCCTCGGGGCTCATGTACGGCAGCGTGCCGACGATGCGCCCAACTTCGTAGGTTGCGGTGGTCATGGTGCCGTCCGGGTCTGTGATGCGCGCCAGGCCGAAATCCAACACCTTGGCTCGGCCGTCCCCGTCCACCAGAATGTTCGATGGCTTCAAATCCCGGTGGATCACTCCGCGCTGATGGGCATAGTGAATCGCCTCGCAGATCTGCTGAAACAGTCGGAGCCGGGCGTTGCGGGGAATCCGATTCTCGCGCACGAATTGAGTGAGTGGGGTGCCATTGACCAACTCCATGGCGAAAAAATGCTCGCCTTCGGCGGTCCGCCCTCCCTCATAAACGGATGCGATCGACGGGTGCTTCAATCGCCCAAGGGTTTGGGCCTCACGTTGGAACAGCCGAAGCCGGTAGTCGTCTGCCTGGGCCCCGCCCCGGACTACCTTGATCGCAACCATCCGCTTGGTCGATTGCTGCTGGGCCTCGTAGACGATTCCCATGCCGCCTTCACCAAGTCGGCGTCGGATCAAATAGGTTCCGATGGACACCGGGAGTGCGGGTAGACTCGGTGTAGAAAGCGCCGTAACGGCGGTGATGCCGCTGCGTATATCTTTAGCCTTGGTTTTGCAACTATCGCAGCCGGCAATATGTTCGGCGATGTCGGGAGATTGCCGATCCAACCCGCTCCACAACTCGGACTCGGTTAACTCGCAATTCATGGTACCGAACGCTACTCGATCCAGGTGACTCAGGGTCTCATTTGCTGATTGTGACAACTGGTGCTACTGTTGATCTTATCGCTGCGATTGATCGCTCAGAAAAAAATCGCAAGAATTTTGTAGATTTTTTCCGCCGTTTTGCGATCAGAGGGATTGGTAGGGATAGACGAGGAAAAAGCAAATTATCCGATCGGATGTTGAGTTTTGCTTTAAAATGTCGTCTTGGTGTCGGGTTGGCCGACGTTGAACATGGGAGGTAATTGCGATGAAACAAAACGTGGTTGGTAATCGACTCAACGGTCCCGCAAAGGGCTTCACCCTGATCGAGCTCCTGGTGGTCATCGCGATCATCGCCTTGTTGATCGCGATCCTTCTGCCCTCGCTCGAGGCAGCCCGACGACAGGCAAAGCTCAATGCCTGCCTTTCAGGCATCAAAAACATCGCCACAAGTAGTCGGGTTTACGAAGCCGACGACCCCGCCGGGTGGGGCATCCCTGCCCACGCAGTCTTGGGTCGCAAGCAAAGTAGGGGCGACGGTGAATGGTCCTGGGATGGGCTCGCCGAGAAGGGACGCTTTGTAGGAGCCTATGAGTGGGGCGGAAAGAGTGGCATCGGCTGGCAGGATTTTACCGGCGGTGGAAGCGACCCCGTCTTTAGCGCCTATGGCACCTTGGCAGGGTTCGGACCTGCTACCCGTCCCATGAATGATATTCTCTACAAGGGAGGATTCACCAATAACGCGCCTCAACCCGAAATAGGAGGAGGAGACTATAACCGAGTCGGCTGCCAGCAGGATACCCAGCTCAATTTGGATCTGTTCAAGTGTCCAGGCGATGATGGTCCGCCACGCGCTGCTCATTGCAAGGACTGGGTGGATAATAGCGAACGGTCCTCCTATGACCATTTCGGAACCAGCTACACCGCCAATATCTTCATGATCGGTACTGGCGGCTCTGGGCCCATCATGGGAAATTCTCCTTACTTGCGCCCCACAACTCGCGTTCCGACGCCCGCCCGCACGCTTTATTATGAAGAGAACATCGGTCGTTGGGCCTGGTCGGCAAGAAACGAACTGCCCGATTGTCACGATGTTGTGGGCGGCCCCGGCGTTGATCCAGGACCCACCAAAGCGGTGCGTGGATGGCATGGCCGCGATTGGACCTTTAACCGCGCCTTCGTGGACGCTCACGCCGAAACGCAAAAAATCTATATTGAGGGGACCGAAGACAAGGATGGCTATGCCCAGCACTATCGTAACGAATATATCAATGGTCTTCCCCAGTATCCCGGCACCCTCGATCCTGAGGATAACGAGGTGTTGAATGAACGCTACCGGTGCATCATTGTGCGTGGAGATGGCTGGCAAAAAGATACTTTCCCCGCCGAGCTGATTCCGACGGGCCTCGAGCACGACGGCCCGGGTCGGCCTTCTTATGAAAAGTGCGTTACCCCTGCGGGTGCAGAGTGACGGGCACACCCCATCGGTGCTAAATCCAAACATGCCGCCGGTGATGAGCCGGCGGCATCTTTTTTGGCCAGGGCGTTTACCCCTGAATTCCTTGGCCTCTGGAAACACCCAAGGTCGTCCCCACGTGCGAATTGACGAACATCGGTTGAGGCATAGACTTCAGTCAGGCAGCCCGGGTGGCGGAATTGGCAGACGCGCAAGCTTGAGGTGCTTGTGGCCGTAAGGTCGTGGAGGTTCGAGTCCTCTCTCGGGCAATGGTCTAACAGGTCCAGTCGAACAGTCCGCCAAGCACGGCAGGGCGCCATGCGCCGGAGTTTTTCGGTTCGTCCGGCCGCCTTGACCATGCAAGACTCGCTCTCTCACTTGGAAGAATTACCGGTGTGGCCCCTCGTGACACGAAGTATATGGTGTGACCGATTGGTGGCCCCATGAAGCCCGCAATTCCCACTCCGATGACCGTGGTCGAAATGGCGGAATTGGCGGGGGGGCTGGCCCACGAGCTGCGCAATCCGCTCTCCACCATGATGGTCAATCTCAAGTTGCTGGCCGAAAACCTTCAGGATGACTCCGCCAACTTCGACGATGTTCGCCGCCGCGCCCTGTTGAAGGTGGATGTCCTGCGCCGTGAAGCCGAGCGCTTGCAAACTCTTTTCGACGATTTTCTGAATCTCGCGACGCCTTACAACCTCCAGCGGTCACCGTGCGATTTGAATAAGGTGGTCCTGCGCCTTGTGGAATTCTTCGAGCCCATGCTCAAAAGCAGCGGGATCGTGCTCGAAGTATCGATCGCCGGGGGGCCACTTATGGTCAACGCCGATGAAAAACTTCTCAGTCAGGCCCTGCTCAATCTGGTGGTCAACGCTCAGGAAGCAATGCCACAGGGCGGCACTCTCGCCATCTCCACCGCTCGAGAGCACGATCACGCCGAAATCCGCGTCGCCGACACCGGAATGGGAATAGCGGACAAAGATCGCGATCGCGTTTTGCGGCCCTTTTTTTCCACCAAGTCGAAGGGTACCGGCCTTGGCCTGTCCATCACCCGCCGCATCGTCCACGAGCATTCCGGCGAACTGAGTTTTGCAAACAACCAGCCTCAGGGAACAGTTTTTTCCATCCGTCTACCGCTGCAAGGTCCGCCTTAAGACACGCCATCTTCAAAGGGTCGAGCTCGACCTTGGCCCAGGCGGATTACGGCGCAATGCATTGGAGTGCCGCCCGCTCCAATCGCAGACTCGTTTGCCGGAGCCCATTTCATGGCATATTCAGAAACCAGTCACCCATAGTGCCATGGAGAACGGTTTTTCCATTTTTGAAAAGGAGAACGTCATGCCTCGACAAAACAAACAAGGGAAGGGCGAGCGATCCAGCAAGAGTGCGACCGAGAGAAAGCTCGGCCAGTCCAGAACGAAAGGATCTTCCAAAACCAAAGCGCAGCCGGGAGGATTTCGACGGCTCGCCCGGCAATAAGAACAACAACAGCTAACGGGTATTCTGGTGATTTCCGCCCCATCGCAGGTGACGGGGCGGATCGACCATGCCTCAAGGCGTTTGTCGTCTCATCGTCTCCGGGTCGCGCAGCGGCAACGTCACCAGGTTCCCAAAGGAGTCAAACTTCAGGTCGCCTGCTTTGTCGTAACCCCCGGCACAGATGGCGTCCGCATCGCCAACCGCCAGAAGCACCAGCTGATCGGGCTGCAAGTATTTCTGCGCCACGCGCTGCACATCGTCGGGGGTGACCTTCTTGAGGTTTTCGATGTAGGTCCGCCAGTAGATCGGATCACGCCCGGTGTATTCATCATCGGCATACGTGCTGAGGATCGACATCTTCGACTGAAAGCGCTGCGGGAAGCTCTCCACATAAAAGTTCACCGTGTCATCGACGTCTTTCTGCGTCACTTTTTCCTTGCGAAGCCGCTCGATCTCCTCAAGCACGATCTTGGTCGCATAGGCACACGAGTTGCTCTTGCTCTGGAACCAGGCGCGGAAATCGCCGGGATACCAGACCCCCTGCCCGAACCGGCTCCCCGAGTTGTAAGCAAGCCCCTCGTCCGAGCGCACGCGGGCCACAATTCGCGAACGGAATCCCGACGCCCCGAGGATTCCATTCATGACCTGCAAAGCGAACTCGTCCGGCGAGCCGCGTATCACGCCAATGTGGCCCACCGAGACACGCCCCTGGTTCACGTCCGGCTTGTTCACCACGTAGACCCCGGGCTTGGGCTTAAACTGTGCGGCCTCGAACTTCTTGGGCGCAGCCTCGCCCGCAGGCCAGCCTGCGAAAAGCCTTTCCAACTTGTCGAGCATCGCCTTGCGGTCGAAGTCGCCGGCCACCGCGATGATCATATTGCCCGGATGCACGTACTTGCGGTGAAAGCCCATCAGGTCTTCGCGCGTGATGGCGTTGATCGATTCCGTAGTTTCATAGCGATTGGCAAAATGATCCTCACCATACATGAGGAAAGACCATTCCGACCGCTCGATCGCCTCCGTGGCGTCGTTGCGCCGCTTGATGTTTTGCAGACGCCGTTCCTTGGCCAGGCGCAGCCGGGTTTCATCAAAGCGCGGATACCGAAGCATTCCCCCCAGCAGTTCAAGTCCCGCGTCGATATCCTTGGAGAGGCAGGAAACGCCTGCCGCTCCACTCGTGTCTCCCATGTTGGAGAACAGGCGCGCTGCCAGAAACTCGACCTTCTCGTCGAGTTCTTCCGGCGTCAGGTCCTGCGTGCCGCCGTCGCGCATCTGTTCGCCGGTAAGAGCGGCCACGCCGACCTTGTTGGGTGAATCAAAGGCCGACCCTGCTCGCAACGTGATGGTCAGGTCAAAGACGGGCAGCATGCGATCCTCCGCGATGTACACGACCATCCCGTTGGACAATGTCGTGCGCACCTCGGCCGGCTTGGGCAGCTCGAACTCAAGCTTCGGATAAACCAGCTTCTCTGGATGCGGCGCAATCCCCGCAGGAACGTCGGCAAGTGCGATCGGGCCCAGAAACGCGGAGAACAAAATCGCGCCAATTTTTTGAACTTTGAACTTTGAACTTTGCATTTTAATTTGACTCCTTCGTGGGCGCTTCCAGTTCGGCGATTCGCGCCTTCATAGCCTTGAGCATGTAACCAAGCATTGCGCTTTGTTCAGCCGGCACCTGCCCGGAAGACAACATTTGTTCCATCTTTTCCGATTGCGATTTGAGTTTTTCGAGGTCTTTCGACTCCGCAATCCGCTTAAGCCCGCCCTTAATTTGGGCTTGAGCCTCGGGAGGAACAGACGCCAGCAGCTTGGTGAGTTCCGGATCCTCGGTAGCGGGCTCGCCGGCCTGAGTCGGCTTCGTGCGATAAATTGCGACAGTCCGCAGCTTGGGGTCCATGTACTGCGTCACTGCGCGGCGCACATCGTCGGCCGTGACCTTGAGCATGCGGTCCGGCCCATCATTCAGATGCCGCCAGTCATACCAGGTATCTATGACAGCAAGCTGAAACATCAGGCCGCTGTTGCTTCGCAGCCGGTTGACCGAGGAGGCGAGAACCTGATTCTTGACCTTCTGCAGTTCATGATCGGTAATCTCGCCCGTGCGGAGTTTCTCAACTTCCTCGAGGATGGCCCGCTCAACCTCTTCGGGCTGTTTCCCTTCCTTCACCGTGGCGTCGATTTCCAGATACCCCGCGTACTTGCGCGAGGAGTTCGAACCGCCCGGTTGGCCCATGGCCGACTCGTCCTTGGCCACCAGCCGTTTATAAAGCCGTCCCGTTTTGCCGGAAAGCAACTCGCCAACCACGTCGAGCGCCGCCTCGTCCGGGTGCCCAAGCGCCACGCCGTGATAGCGAATCGTCACGCTCGGATTGGTTTCTGCTTCGCCGTCGAAACGTCGCTCAGCCAGCGGTCGCGGCTCTTCGGTGATGACCGGATCGGGCGGCTGCGTGCCACGCGGAATTCCGCCGAAATATTTCTTCGCCAGTTCCACGACCTTGTTCGAGTCGAAGTCTCCAACCAGCACCAGGCGCGCATTGTTCGGCGCATAATAAATCTTGTAGAAGTCGCGGACGTCCTGCGCCGTAATCGACTCCACCTCCGACGCCCACCCGAGCACGGGAATGCCATACGGATGGGCCTGCCAGAACATGGCTTCGAACGCCTCGTTCAGCTTGCCGGTCGGCGTGCTCTCCGTCCGCAGTCGCCGCTCTTCGCGAACATTATCGCGCTCGACATAAAACTCGCGCATGATTCCGTTTTGCATGCGGTCGGCCTCGAGCCAGAAGAACAGCTCCAGCTTGTTGGACGGAAGCTGAACAAAGTAAATGGTGAAGTCTTCAGAGGTGCCCGCGTTGAGCCCCGCACCGCCGTTGGTCGTATAGAGATTGAACAGCTCGTTGTTCTTGATGAAGCCGCGATGCTTCTCCACCAGGGCGTCGAACTCCTTCTTCATCGCCGTGTATTCCGGCGTCCACTGCGACGGATCGAGCACGTCGCCAATCTTTCCCCGCCGTTTCATCTCCCGCATGCGGTTCATTTCGTCGTTCATGCGCTCGCGAAGCGCCTCCTCCTGATCGATGATCGCTTTTTCGGCCTCAAAATCATTGGTGCCAATGATCTTCGAACCCTTGAAGAGCATGTGCTCGAACAGATGGGCGATGCCGCTTTGGTTGCGCGGGTCGTTGACCGAACCGACATCGTAGATGACACAACCCGCCAGCACCGGCTGCTCGCGCCGCTCCACCAGCAGCAGCTTCATGCCGTTGTCCAGAGTCTCCACTCGCGGCTCGATTTTCTGACCTGACACAACAGCTGGCCAGATCATCGCGGCCACGAAAAATCCAGACAGCACTCTTGTTTTACACCCGAGACATGGACTCATTTTTGGTCTCCAATCGACGTATTTTTCAGGAGCGAAAACTGTAGCCGCGTTCGACATTTCGAGCAATCTGTCGATTATGTAAACCTGTCGATATGGGTGAGTGAGATTCGGCCGTAGAGATAGCACGAAACGGAGTTGGGATTTCCAAGTTGCGGTCGGAATTTGCTGATTCTGCCGGTGGGCTTAAACTTTTTTACGAATGATCAGTCGTCGCAAATTCTCCGATCGCTTTTCCACGTCCTCAATTTCCTGCTCCAGGTAGCTGACCAATTCCTTGGCCCCGCGGTCTTGAGCCCGCTTCGCCATCCGCCGCCGCATTTCCGACTGCTCCTTCAGCGCCCGCAGCGCGGTCCACAACGCTTCCTCCACCCCATCGACTTGGGCGCCCAGAATCGTTTCCTCGGAATAACCG
>JBKJYI010000500.1:0-7727 GCA_046715855.1 Phycisphaerae bacterium | reverse complement strand
CGCCAGGCGAGCGCTACTTTTGGTCGCGAGCTAGGGCAACACCCCGAGGCCCTCATTCATGCCATCAATTCAAAATCGTAGTGACATAATTTACGGTAATCTCGCAGCCTTGGGATTCGCTGCTTCCGACGGTCACTGCTCGGCTCGTTTCCAGGGTCAAGCTGAATGAAATCGTTTCGGAAACTGTTCCGATGGTCTGCGGGATCGGACAGCAGCCGCAAGCACCATCATTATCAATCAGTACGCCGCTGGTTAACTCGAAGGATTCACCCTCGCGGAAGACGAAGGCGCCGGTACTGACGCTTACAGGGAAGGGGTGCGTGGGGCAGCCACGATCACCTCCGCAGCAGCCACCGCCACACGCCAAACCTTCCCCGACACACGGGAAGTTCTTGAATGTGAAGCTGGTGCCGTCCGGTTTTTGAATCTCGAAACTGCCTTCGAGCTCGAGCCCATCAAGTGTTGGGCCATCGCAGTCATTAACGACGCCGATGTTGGTCAGGGTGACCGAAATGCGCTTGTCTTTGCGCAGGGGATTGAGCGACGCCGAGACCTCGGCGCCGTCCTGGCGGCCGTCACTATCGGTGTCCGAGACCTCAGGATTCGACAGATTGGCCAACTCCGCCGAATCGTTCAGCCCATCGCCATCATGATCAGAGAACCTGGGGCTGGAGTAGACCTGTGACGGAGACCCGCCATACACGGTAACGTTCCAGGGAATATTCAACTCAAGATTGTCGTTTCGTCCGTCGCCGTCGCTATCAACCGATGATGGATTGGTTCCGCTGACCTGGCTCACGGGCGGAACCACGTAGCTGCAGATGGTGGCGTCGGAACAGCGCTGCAAAGCCGTCGCCAGCGCGACGCTATTATACAGAGGGGCATTGTTCACCAGCGGGTTGTTCACGTTGAGCTCTTTGTAGTCAAGAAGAGTATCACCGTCGGTATCCAGCTTATTGGGATGGCTGCCGATGGCGCGTTCCAATACGTCGGGAATGCCGTCGTGATCCGTATCGGAGGTGTTCTTATCGGAACTGACCACTCCATAACCTGTCACGGCCCATCCGTCCTCTTCTTCCTTGTCGAAGAGGCCGTCGCCGTCGGAGTCGATGACATTGCCGGCATCCTTGGTGTTCGGGTTGATTCCCAGGATGACTTCGCGTCCATCGGGAACACCATCGATATCCGTGTCGCGATTGACCGGATTTGTTCCGAACAGACCCTTATGAACCGCGCGCACGAAGTCGTCACCGGCCAGGGGTGTGTCAATGACGTTGTTGAGGCCCGCGCTGACGCAAATCGGCCCCAGGACGAAACGCGCCTGAGGCACGTATTCATTACTCTGCGCGTCAAGGCGGTACTCAATGATGTCGTCGCCAACAACCGAAAGGGTTTCGCAGAATCCATTGGGGCCGGCATCTACCTTCGGAGCCGCCACGACGACATCGTCTCCGGAGGGACTGGTATCGATTATTCCGTTTAGTCCGGCGTGAACGCAGAGCCTCGAGCCAGGGAAGTTTACCACATAGGAGAGAGCCGCATCGTCTCCCGATAACGTCGTGGTGTTACAAGTACCGTTGGGGCCTGCAGCGATCACCCAATCGCTGTAGGGGGCCACAGAAAGCACCTTGTTATTCGAAGGGTCGATGTCGGCATCGAACAGAACAATCTGGTAGGTATCCTTCAACTCCGACGTGTCCGAGCGGCCGTCTTCATCGGTGTCGGCACGGTTCGGGTCCGTTTTGGCAAACCGCTCGGCGTCGTCTCTGGTGCCGTCCAAGTCTGAGTCAGGCCGGGCAGGACTGGGGAAGGTCTTGTAGGGAAGCCCCGGTACACGCGCTACCAGCCAGCCCACGCGAACTTCATCGAAATCGGGAATGGTGTCTTCGTCGGTGTCGTCGAGCGTATCATCGCTGCCGTAGAGGTATTCCTCGCGCAGGAAAAGCCCGTCCTCGTCATCGTCGCTTGTATACATGAGAAGAATCGTATCGCGGGCATGCAGTACGATGGTGCTGAAATCGGCATTCTCGTCGAGATCGGTGTTGTTGGTCACGGCCGTCCAGAATTTACGTCCATCGGCCGATTTTTCCACGTCACGAATGCGAACCAGCGCCTCCACCGAAATCGGAGCGTTGTTTTCATCCAGCCTTGCGTCCTGAATGGTCTTGTAGGTGTGCGCTTCGTCGGCGGCCGGAGTGTTGTCCTTGAGGATGCCGGCAATCTCCAGGGCGCGCTGCATGGTAATGCCCGAAGGCAGCCCATCCGCATCGAAATCGCTGGCCGTAGCCACTCGATAAAGCTCTACCCGACCGTCGCCGAAATCGATGGTGATCGCCGCGGTGTGATCGGCGACCTCCTGGGCGGTGAAGACCAGGTTGCGGCCAAATTCATCCGACACGTCGAAGTTCACCACCTTGAAGACCAGTCCGGTCGGCTCGCGCATCAGGTCATCGATACGATTGGGAAATACCGTGGCGTTTTCGAAGATGATCGGGCCGCGGTTCTGCTCGAGCGGGGCGATGTTATAGACAGGTTGACCGGTGGGGTCCGAAGCTGCGGTCGGACGCATCGTGGCGATGGGGCGGAAGCTCAATCCCGTGACACGGTCCTGCTGAAGGAGTGAAAGCTCCAGGTTGGTGATGCTGAACGCAATGTCGCTGTTGTTGGAGATATTGACCGTTGCCTGCACGATCGCCGAATCGATGGTGCGCGTCACCGAGCGACTTTCGCTTTGTTCCAAAGCTTGCGTCACGGACTGCTGATATTCCTGCTGTGCTGTCTCAGAAGATTGTCTGTCCACGGTGGAGCTGAAACCCTGTCCGAGACTCTGTCCGAAGCTGACTTCGCCGGAAATCTTGAAACCGCCAGTCCCGCCTTCCGCGGCAATTTTCTGGCCAAACGTGTTTTCGGATTCAGTCGAGTTCGTTTCGCTTGTCCCCAGCGTGTCGGTGCTGCTCTGAGTAAAAGTGGTGGATGTACTATCAGTGATCGAGGACGTTGTTCCTTCCTCATCAGTAAAGCTGGAAGTGATGTTTAATTCGAGCGCAATTTCCTGCACCGTAATCTGCGGGAGCGGCAGGTCTGCGATCAACGGATTGCGGCTGCGGTCGAAGAGCTCCTCAGAGTCACTCATCTGATCACCGTCGGTGTCGGCAATGATGGGCGAAGTAAAGAAGAACGTAACCTCGGTCAGATCGTCGATTCCATCGTCGTCGGAGTCCTGATCGGCTGGATCGCTGAAAAGCACATTAAATTCAGTGAAGTCGTCGAGAATGTCTGCGTCCGTGTCGTTCGTACGCGGGTCCCAATTATGGGCGTTTTCTTCTCCGTCCGTAAAACCGTCGCCATCCGTATCGGGATTGTTTGGATCGCTGGTTACGAATGCAACCTTCGTGCCTCCGTTGGCCAGCTGGATGGTGATCAACCAACCTGCGTTCTCAAACCAGTCGGCGAAGCCGTCGCCATCGGTGTCGATCTGTTCATCGATGCTCCCCGGCGGCGATCCAAAGAAATTTGCCTTGGTGGGATCGAGCCCCACGATCACCAGCAAACTGCTGCTGGGCGGGGCCAGTGCATTTCCATCCAGGTCCTTCACGCCGGCGGCCTGAACGGTGTACAGCAAGTCGGCCTGGGACGTCGTCTTGAGGCGAACCGTTGTTCGGTCGGTGCTTAGGGTTGCCTGTTCGACGAATAGAAATGTCGTGTCAGGACCTGTGATGCGATAACGTTCAATGTTGGCGGCACTCTCTCCCATGGGCTTGCTGAAATGCACGTCGACCATCAAATTGTTGATAGAGATCGCCCCGATGACGCGGGGTGGCTGGCCCACATAGGTCGGTTCGGTCACAGCACCATTGAATGTAAATGCCGCCGTCGAAAACAAAGCATCGATCACCCGCCCTGCCCGGTCTTCGACATTGGATACGGCCACTGAATATGGGGTTCCAAGGGTGAGTGGCAGGGTCGTTAACAGGACCTGCGTGCTATATTCGTTCAGAGCTGCACCGAGTACCGTCACGCTTGGAGTGATGACATAGTTTGCGGAGTCAATGGCGAAGTTCTCAACCGGTTCGCTGAACGACAAACGAACGGTGGTATAACTGGTGGCTTCGGCCTTAATTAATTTCGGAGAAGTGACGTCGGTCCGTGCAATGCCGTAAAAAGTCGGGTTGCTGAATTCAGGATCGACGTAAACGGTGGACCCATACGTTTTGACCCCGGCTACTCTCACGTTGTAAAGCACGTCGGACTGGGGAGACGTGGTCAACGTCAGCGACTGTCCATCCGAGGCCAGCGAGGCTGCCGTAATGTTTAGATCTGGTGAATCGATTCGATATCGATTAGCGAGTCCGGCTGTGCCGGCGTCCATTTTAACGTCATAGGTGAGCAAGACACTGGTATTCGATAGAGCGACGGCACTAAGTAACTGGGGTTCAATCGCGGTGGACCCGGTATAGGTGACCTCCTTCAACGCGGTTGTTGGCGATGCGGATTCTGTGGATTCAAGAGCCGTTACGCTGAGCGTGTATTCGGAGAGGGTGTGCGCCTCAGTCTGAAGCACGATGTTGCGTTCTCCCTCGGCCCGGAAAGCCCCTTTCACCGCGAGCGCCGCACCATCTGTGCTGCGGATCGAGTATCTTTCAGCCTGCTCGGCGTTGGCTCCGGGTACGGATGCGAATTCAACCTCCACATAGTGCAGGCTCAAAGCCTTGGCGCCGACCAATTCCGGTAGTCCGCGCTCCGCGGCGATGTCCTGCAACGGTCGGGCATCGCACCCGATGCACACCACGGTCAGTACAGCCGAGAACAATTGGATATTTTTCAATAGCATTTTCTGTCTCACGGTTGATAACACTCCTCTGACGCTCGTTCGCCCCTCATCACTCCGAATTGATACTTCTTGCCTCTACGCAAGAGTTCGTGATTAATTTTTCCGGTACTCTTCTGATCCGTCAGTCTGAGTCATTTTCGCTGTCGTCTTCGGGCGGGACACATACGCCGCCCTCACAGGTTTCGTCATCGCCACTGCAAGGTGTGTCATCATCGCAGTCAGCAAAACACCCGGAGTCACTGCACGATTCGCCGGCATCGCAAGCGTCGCTGTCCAGGCAAGCCGTCACACACCGCCCTCGTACGCAAAGCTCATTGGATCCCGAGCAGATGATCAGTTCGTTTTCACAATCGGACGAGGCGTTGCAAGTATCCGTCGTACAAGGATCGCCATCGCGGCATTCCGAATCTTCAAAGCAGCCATCCTGACAGGCCCCGTCTCGGCACGCGTTGCCGGAACCGCAATCCAGCGTGTTGCGGCATTTCGGAAAACAAGTGCCCTGAAAACAGACCTCCGTAGATCCGCACACTGGAGTGTGCGGCTTGCACCCAGTCGCAGGTGCGCAGGGATCATTGGTGCAGGGATCATTGTCATCGCAAAAAGTCGGGTCCCGATCACAGGAATGAATCGAACAGTCTTCCAGGCCCCGCCAGGCGGCATCGCAGGCGCAAATGTTGGGACCCACGCAATTCCCGTGGTTGTTACAATTCTTTAAGGCACGGCAGTGGTACACCGCACAGGGAATGCTCCCGACGCTCTCCCACCCCGCGTCGCAGCGACAGGTATTGGGGCCTACGCATGTGCCGTTATTGCAATTACGGACATCTTTGCAATGAAATTCGTCGCATGCATCGCCGTCCCAGCCCGCCCGGCAAAGGCAATCGCCGCCGATGCACTGGCCGTTCACGCATTCACAATCCTCTTCGCCGTCCCCGTCATCGTCATCGTCTTCATCGTCCGGGATGCCATCGCCGTCGTCGTCGTCATCTTCCGGCCCGAGCAGTCCGTCTCCGTCAACGTCCTCGTCTTCGCCATTTTCGACCCCATCGCCATCGACATCGCCATCCTGGTTGTTTTCAATTCCGTCGCCGTCAACGTCCGTGTCCTCCGCATCGAGGATGCCATCTCCGTCCAGATCGTTGTCAACAAAATCGAGAACCCCGTCACCGTCGCGATCGCCTCCATCGTTTGGATCATCAGGGTCAGTGTTCGCGATGATTTCCATCAGGTCGGAAACTCCGTCGTGGTCCCGATCCTGGGCCAGAAGTGCAATCAGCTCCTCGTCGCTGTCCCCGTTGCCCTCGGATTCCGAGCCGGCGTCCGCAATGTCCGCAGAGCCCGAGGGCACTCCGCCCTGGGTCTCGTCCGCCGAATTGGTTGAGGAAGTGGTCGATTCAGGCGCTTCAGCAGCGGTAACGCCATCACCGCCAGCCTGCGATTCGTTGGTCGCGGTCCAGCCGAGATCACAACTCGCCGAAATAAAAACCGCTATACATGTTCCGATGAATAGACAGAAATGAAGAATTCGCCTTTGCGGCAGTTGCACCCGTACCAGCCCCTTTCCCCCGCCACCTGGCGGCCTCCGTCAATCCTAGAAGTAGTGCCTAGGATGAGGCAGCACTATACAGAGTTGGGGAGGAAATGCAAGCACGATTTTGAAAGTCTGCAATTCCAATATGTCGAACGATACTCCTAAGGTTTTTGTCTCGGGGTCCCATTCACTATCCGGATGCTTGCAGCGTATAACGATTGGGCATATTTAGTCGTCCCTGAAAAACTCTTTGTCTCCGGGATTTTTTGCGTGAAATGCTTGTTTGGGGGTGGTAAAGTTTGCCGGAAATCCTCGGAGGAAGGATGAAAAGCTTGCAAAACAGGAATGGAATCCGTGCAACCCAAGCCTCGACCTCGCGACGCATTCGAGTTGTTTCAGTCGCATTTTGATCAGTTGCTCAATCCCGCGCATGAGCTCATTGCGCTGGCCGGGAAGATCGACTGGGCCCGCTTGGAGGCGACTTTTGCCGGGCAATACTCTCCGGACATGGGCGCCCCGGCCAAGGCCACGCGGCTGATAGTGGGTCTGCACTGCCTCAAATACGCCTTCAACGAGTCCGACGAATCGGTGGTGGCGCGGTGGGTGGAGAATCCGTACTGGCAATACTTCTGTGGCTACACGCACATGCAGCACCGGTGTCCGATCCATCCCACCAGCATGACAAGGTGGCGCAAGCGGGTGACCACCGTCGAACCCCCACCGGAGTGGCCGTGACGGATGCGTACGTGGACAAAGGCTATCGCGGACACGGAATTGCCGAACCGACGAATGTGCATGTGGCCGGGCAGCGAAGCGGCGGCTCACGATCCGAGCGAAAACGAAGACGCCGCCGCAGCGCGGTGGAACCAAAAATCGGACACCTCAAAAGCGATCATCGGATGGATCGGTGCTTTCTGGCCGGATTGACGGGGGATGCGATCAACGCCGTGCTCGCGGCAGCCGGGCCGAACCTTCGCAAGCTCCTGCGGCGGCTTGCCGCTGCGCTCATCGAATGGCTTCACGCGCTTGCTGTCATCTACCGACCAGCGCTTGGGCCATGCCTCTGCGACTAAAGATGACTTTTTCAGGGACGACTAGGTAAGTCACGGGATCGGTATGAACGCTTGTTGGCCTTATCGTAAAAACCGTGACATTGATTTCACCGCCTCACTCCTGGATGACGCACCGTTGGATTCTTGTAAACGCCGCGCCGCAGACGTAGCAGCACCGCCTGTACCTCTTCGATTTCATCGAAGCAGCCGGGGCGGTGTCCCATACCCTGATGTATGTGCCGGGAATTGAGGTGATTGACGTGACCATTAGCGGGCGTCTTTGGGGGCAACATAGTTTCCGATGGCTACACTA
>JBKJYI010000499.1:0-3070 GCA_046715855.1 Phycisphaerae bacterium | reverse complement strand
GCTGTAGACCCCAGCACGTTGGCGAAATGGGAACGCGGCGAAAGGGAGCCCACCGGGGCGTTCCTGGGCCGGGTGAAGCAATTCCTCCGGGACAGGGACCTATCGGCTGCACGACGGGTGGGGTAGGAACCATCCCGGAATCCCGGAATCTGGCGCTGGCACCGTTCAATTGTTCCGCTCCGGGCCGGATGGACAGCGCAGTGGGAGTAAGTTGAACTCATTGAATCACGCTGCAGCCTCGAATTCAACAGAAAAGTCACGACGTGCCTGAGCTGGGGTGCGATAGTTCAGGCGTTCGAGAATCCAGTGGTGGTTGTAGCGGTCTCGAAATTCGAGCAAGGCCGCCTGCAGTTCCTCCAGATCCCGGAAGCGGCGGACCCACAGGAGTTGTTCTTTCAGCGTGCGGAAGAATCGTTCGATGCACCCGTTGCCTTCCGGCTGCCTCACAAAGGCGGGAGAAGGCTCAATGCCCAGAAACTGGATTTCTCCTTGGAAGTGGTCGCTCATGTAGACGCTGCCGTGGTCGTGCCGCAGTCGCAGACCCGCAGCGCTGCCGGCGGCGAAAGCGCCGAAATACTCTTTCACTCCCTGGCGGAGTGGTTCGAGCGCTTCGAACCGGTTGGCTTTCTTGACTGCATGGATGCCCACACAGTCGGCCGTGCAGTGATCGATGCCGGCAAAGACGGTCACGGCGCCTTCGACCTCGGTGAACGTCGCGGTGGCATCGGTTCCCCACATCTGATTGGGGGCCTCTGTCACAATCGTACCTTCGTGCGGGTGGCTGTGCACCGGTTTGGGCTGACGCGCGGGGGAAAGCAGTTGCTGCTCTCGCAGCAGCCGCAGGACGCGGTCCTTCGAAGTGCGGAGGCCCCTGTAACGCAAGCGAGCCCAAATCTTCCGATAGCCTTCCCCGGTGAAAACGGGCTCCGCCAGCAGCTGGCGAATCGCCGCTACCAGTTCCTCGTCGGAGTGCACCCTGGGGCCGCGCTGGCGTGGCTCCCGCGGCTGCTGCTGGCGCTGGCGAGCCGCGTAGAAACTCGACCGAGCCAGGTCCCACACGTACACCACCCGAGCCACACCGTACGGCTGGTTGCTGGAAGGCGAAAGGGTGCGGCTCATGGTTTCGACTTCCAGAACGCCAAAGGGCGACCGTTCTCCAGCCGAGCGATCTTCTCGCGCAGCAATTCGTTGTCGACACTCACGCTGGCGACCACGGACTTCAATCGCCGCTTCTCCTCGTCCTCGACATCCACCTCCCGGCTCTTTAAGATGGCCTCACCGCCGGCCAGGAAGCGGTCCCGCCACTCGGAAAGGGTGGCTGCCGTAACGCGAAACTTCCGCGAAGTGCTCTCTATGTCAGCGCCGCGTAGCAGTTCCAGGACCACCGATACCTTGCGTTTGGCGGACCAGCGGCCGCCGGCGCTCGCCGACGATTCCGGGGCATCCTCAGTCGCCCTACGGGCTCCTTCGGACGCCCCGGAACCGTGTTTCTTTGCGTTGGACATCCATGTCCTCCTTCAGAACATTCTCTACTACAAATGTTCCCAACGCACTGTCCAACGAAATCTCAGGCCGGGGGAGGCTATTTAGTGGGTGAGGGTGCCAAGTCGAGGCCGCCGCAATGGAAGTAGATGGCGGTCTTGAAGTTCTGCTGGTTGCGAAAGCCACGAGCGGTGTACTTGACCCACTGGATCTTGGCGTTGAGCGACTCGCTGGTGGCGTTGGTCACTCGGTGCCGGATGTAGGTGACGATGTTCTCGAACCGTCTTTTGAGCATACCGGCCACGTCGATCATCGGTTTCAAACGACTCCTCGCAGCCCAGTGGTACCACCAGTGGAAATGCTTTCGTGCCGGCCTCTCGTATCGATAACTGAAGAACGCCATTCCTAATTCCTTCAACGCCCAGGCCCGTCCCGTCTTTAAACCGCTCTGGTACAACTCCAGCAACTGCCGCCGGTCCGTCGGCTCCATCGTCGCCGCACTCCGCAACCAGTCATAGCGCGTTCCCGTCAACCGATCATCCCCAGCTTCCCGCAGCGTCAGGTTTTCCCGCCGCCGCACTTTGTCCACTGCCTCCCCCAGGTGCTGGGCAATGTGAAATTTGTCAAACACGATCTTGCTCTGCCACTCCGGCAAGTGCTCCCGCACCGAGGCCACATAGGGATCCCACATGTCCATCGCCACCACCTCGATCCCTCTCCACTGCTCCTCCGTCAGCGTCCCCCAGAACCCGTCTAAACTCGTCTGTTTCCGGTCGTCGGCTACATACAGCACTCGGCTTCTCACCAGATCGTTCACCAGCGTCAAATACCGATGCCCCCTCCGAAACGCCTTCTCATCTACTCCGATCTTGCTCACCACCTCGGCCTTCCGCCTCTCCAATCCTCGTTTCACCGCCCGCTCCATGATCCTGTGAATCTCATCCCAGCTCAGCCCCAGTCTCTCCGCTACCGCCTGCTGACTGGCCGCCAGCAACCCCTCTATCGCCAACCGCTCGAATAGCGCTGTGAAGCGGCCGTACGGCTCGGCCCACGGCAGCCGCACCGCCCGCACTCCATGCACCTCACAGTTGATTCGCGGAGGCTCGGCATGCAGGATCGTGCGGTACTGGCACGTATCCAGGTGCCGCCAGCTTCTCTCTGCCTGATGGTCATACAGGCCCAGCAGCTCCCCGCATTCCGCACACGCCCACTTCTCCCTCTCTTCGTGCTTCAGGAATACGTGAACCTCTCCCTGCTCCAGCCGCAGTTCCACCTCCTCCACAAACCACGGCGACCCAATCCCCAGGATCTGCTCATAAAGTTCTCGATCTCGCATGGCCCCCATTCTGCCATGCGGCCCCAATCCACCACCCTCTACTGGAACTGATCTCCTCCAAGCCACGCCCTGCACTCATACCCACTGAAAAGCCTGAATTCCCTCTTTCGTTTCTCAATATTGCGGCGCCAGGCGCCGAATCTTCCAGAGCAGAGCAGGATCCCTCTCAGTTCAAAGTAAAGCTTGCGGCGGACACTGCCAAGAAGTACCCCAATATCATTGTCGGATTCAAAACTGGTCATTATGGAGGGA
>JBKJYI010000498.1:0-10496 GCA_046715855.1 Phycisphaerae bacterium | reverse complement strand
ATCATACGACGATGGACGCCTACGCAATCGCCAAAAAGCGGTTGTTTCAGATGCTCCCCGATGACTCGGTCGCGGTGATCAACGCCGACGATTCGCGGAGCGCCGAATTCGCCTCGGCATCCGCCGCCCCAGTTGTCCTGTATGGGATTCAATCCGAACGAGTCGATGTCCGCGGCGAACTGCAACTTCTCGACCGGTCTGGCACCAGCTTCGCTCTGCATTCGAAACACCTTCGCGTGCCGATCCGGCTTCCGCTGATTGGAACGCACAATGTCGCCAATGCCTTGGCCGCCGCCGCCACGGCACTCGGGCTGGGAATTCCCTTCGACGCCATTCGTCATGGTTTGGAAACCGTGCAAGGCGTGCCGGGCCGGCTCCAGCGGGTCGAGCCGAACGGCTGGCCCTTCTCTGTGCTGGTCGATTACGCACACACCGACGACGCCCTGCGCAATGTACTCACCGCCTTGCGGCCCCTTACGCCGGGCCGGCTCATTTGCGTCTTCGGCTGCGGAGGCGATCGAGACCGCGGCAAACGCCCGCGCATGGCCGCCGCCGTCGCAGAATTGGCCGACATTGCTTTCGTCACCAGCGACAATCCACGCACCGAATCTCCAGCTTCAATCATCGAGGAGATCCTTTCGGGTTTTGCAACCCAATCCGATTGCCGGGTCGAAAGCGAGATTGATCGTCGAGCGGCCGTTTTCTACGCGATCCAGGAAGCGTGCGAGGGCGATACGGTGCTCATCGCCGGCAAAGGCCACGAAAACTACCAATTAATCGGCGACCGCGTTCTTCACTTCGACGACGTGGAAGTTGCCCGAGACGCAATCCAACAAATAGCTCGCTCGAAACAGCCCACACTTCAGGAGGAAGTGGCATGATTCCTATGCAACTCAGCGACATCGCGAGCGCGATCGGCGCCCGCACGGACGCGGGGTTCACGAATGCAATTGTGACCGGCATCTCCACGAACTCTCGCGAGACTCGGCCGGGCGACTTGTTCATTGCCATTCGCGGCCTCACGCACGACGCCCACAAGTTCATCGATGACGCATTCGGGCAAGGCGCGGTGGCCGCCGTTGCAGATGGTACGGGGGCGTCGCTCATTCAAGATGGCATTGGCCGGACGCTGATCGTCGATGACACGGTCCAAGCCTTGGGCCGCCTCGCCGCCTATTATCGCCGCACCATCATGCCCGTCAGCACCGTCGTCGTTGCCGTCACCGGAAGCAACGGAAAAACGACCACCAAGTGCATGATCGATCACGTGCTGAGCGGTTCGCTCCAGGGCTGCGCCTCGCCCAAGAGTTTCAACAATAAAATCGGTCTCCCGCTTACCCTTCTTTCCGCGGAAACCGGTGATCAATATCTCGTCGCCGAAATTGGAACCAGCGGCGTCGGAGAAATTGCCGAACTCGCCGCGATGGCCTCGCCCGAAGTCGGCGTGGTCACCTCCGTCGCCGAAGCCCACCTGCTTGGCCTGGGCGACGTGCATGGCGTCGCCGACGAAAAAAGCTCGTTGCTCGAGTATGTTCGTCTCGGCGGGTTGGCCGTCGTGAACATCGACCGGCCAGAAATCCGGCCCTTTCTTTCGAGGGTCGAGCGCGCCAGGCTGGTGACCATTGGAACAGACCCTTCCGCCCGACTGCAAGTCGCGGACCGCCGTTCCACCATCCACCACAGCAGCTTTCTCCTCGATGGTCGCTACACGGTCGAACTTCCCATGCCCGGCGCCCACCACGCCACCAACGCCACGGTCGCCTTCGCCGTAGCCCGGTGGTTTGGCATCCCCTGTAATGAAATTATCGACCGCCTTCGAACCTTCATTCCACCGGAGGGCCGCACCCGCGTCATCGAAACCGGTGGCATCACTATCGTCGACGATGCCTACAACGCAAACCCCGGCTCGGTCTCTGCAGCGATCGAGACCCTGCGAACTTCGGGTGGAAATCGCCGCGTCCTCGTCCTGGGCGACATGCTCGAGCTTGGTCATCAGACCCCGCAACTCCACGGCCAGATCGTAGCCGCGGCGGAACGTGCAGGTGTGGACGTGCTGATTGGGGTCGGCGCTGCGATGGCAGAGGCCATTTCGCTGACCGCCCCGGACCTTCGCCGCCTGCAAACCTACTCCTGCGCCGACGCAGGCGCTGCCGAAGCGCTCACCGGATCGGTCCTCCGCCCTCGCGATGTGGTCTGGCTCAAAGGCTCACGGGCCGTCGGCCTCGACCGCCTTGTTCGCCACCTCGAAGCCCAATGGAGCACTCAATCCGCCGTCGCTTAAATGGAAATCTGCATTTAACCTCAATTGCAGCGTCTGGCCCTGTTGAACCCCAAATCCACGACGATCACCTCTCCAGGGATCGAAACATTGCGTCGAATTCTGTCAATGCCGATGGGCAGCACCCGAAGCCGTTGAAGACAGTCGCCACAATGGAGACAATTTGATTCGACGACATCGATTTCTTGAAGAGGTTCCAATGACGGATATCGGCTTTTCTATTCAATATGGACGAACGCCCGGCTACTTCGTCACCGTTTCTTTTCTCGGCGCGTTTTTTTTCAGCCCGCTGGTCTTCGGCAGGCAACCGGAAAAGAATTCTCCGTCCCAGGAAACCGCAGCGAACGCTCCCGCCGAGATCGAGCAGGGATTGTGGCCATCGCCCAATCTGATGCGATTGATGCTGACTCGCTGGGCCGAGGACGCCGCCTATGAATATGACCTCGACGATCAGCAGCGCGAGAAAACGCGAAAAGCCGTCGTGCAGCGCTGGACCAGATTTCTGGACGAGCATCGGAAGGATATTCAGCCGCTGGCCAACGAATTCTTGGAAATGTGGATGGGAATCACTCCGCCCCAAAAAGAGCATGTGCAGGATTG
Organism: Phycisphaerae bacterium; assembly: GCA_046715855.1. Lineage (GTDB taxonomy): Bacteria > Planctomycetota > Phycisphaerae > UBA1845 > UBA1845 > CAZAMB01. The sequence goes on along the minus strand of JBKJYI010000498.1, from coordinate 7,618 downwards.
GGCCAAACGAGCAAAACCGTTTTTCGATAAGGCGGCGAACAACATCACCGAGGGCACTTCCGAATACCGCGAGATTCTTCGCCCCGATCAGCGCATCAAGTTCGAAATCGACGCGTTGCAGATGAAAGTTGGCTTAGGAGTAGCTCAGCAGAAATTTGACCAGTGGGAAAAAGGCGAGTTCGAACCCAATGATTTTTGGGAGCCGATCGGCCCCGATCGAGACGCCCGTCGCGATGAGCGCCGCAAACGTCGAAGGGAGCGCGAAGCCCAGGAAGCCCAGCGCGAGCAAAAACGCAAGGCGGCAGACGAGCAACTGGTCGATCCCATCGACGCCGAGATGGATGTGTGGCAGCAATACGTCGCTGATTTTATCTCGTCCTACGGCCTGGACTCTGGTCAACGCTCCACGGTGCTCTCCTGTCTCACCGAACTACGCGATCGGGCCATCGCCCACCGCAATCGCCACCGCGAAGAGATCATCCGCCTCGAAGAGCGAATTGCGTCGAACACCGGCACCGACAGCGAACTCGCCGAGATCAAGGACCAGCTCACGCGCCTGTACGGACCGATCGACGAAATGTTTAAGGAGCTCCAGAGCCGCATCGAGCAGGTTCCCACCGGCGACCAGCGCGTATCAGCGAAGGCAATCCCGGACGCGGCCAAAAGAGGGGATGGTAGCAACCCAGCGGAGATTGATTCTTCGAGGGTCGCCGATCCGGCGGCACTGTTCCCACCGAAAACTCCGCCAAGCCCAGACGCGACTAGAACCGCGCCGTAGGGTTCTGGCCTCGGACGATGTCCGGCAACTCGGTCAGGCGGCGGATCACGTGGTCCGCGAGCGAGGCGAACTTCGGGGACTCATCGTCGCCGATCATCAGCACGGTCCGGGTCCCCGCCGAGCGGCCGGACTGAATATCGAAGAGGTAGTCCCCCACCACCCAGCTATTCGCAGGTGACGCCTCGAGTTCCTCGCAGAGCGAAAACACCGGCTCAGCGGACGGTTTGATTGCTCCGTCCTCACGGGTACGGATCGCATCGAATTGAAAACCATGCGTCGTCAGGATGTAGTCCACGATGGGCCGGGTGTTGCGGGTGAGCAGTGCCACTCGGTGGCACTCGCGGATTTGAGCCACTACTTCGACGGCGTTTTCATGGAGCTGACCGTGATGGGCCGCTTCCCACTCATGGCGTAGCAGGATTGCGTCGGCACGCGACCGGTCCGCAGGAGTCATCCCCGAAATGGCTTCGAGGATCGGGCCCGATGCGATTCCGATTTCCGCACGAATGGCGTCGAAATCGAGGTAGGGCCTGGTGAGCGTCCCGTCGAGATCAAAGATCACCGCGGAACGATTCACCCGGATCGCTTGGCCATGAAGTAGGCAATCGCCGCGACAATTCCTGTCAATCCCAGCGCCGCTCCGGCCACGATCATCAAGTTGGCATGCATCCAGCTTACCCGCGACGGGGGCACACCCTGCCCCATCGCCATCGCCGCCAAGCCCGCAATCCACATAATCGCGACGGCCACGGCCATAGCGGCCGTCAGGCTGGTTGAAACCGCATCCGGGGCATATTCCACCACCGTCGTCGTCGCCATGGTTGTCGTCCGTTGGCGCACGGCAGTGGAAACGGTGGTTCCGCCCTTGTCCTTCCGCTTGAGCGTGGCGGATTCGTGAAGTTTTTCCTTGACCCCGACGGCCTCATCCAAACCGGCGCGGGTGTCGTCGCCCATCTCCATGGTGCCGCCGGTTTCCTCGATGGTCTCGTCACCGGTGTAGATTTCTTCGAGGAGTTCGGCGCCCAGCGAGGTGTCGTCGCTTTCGCGGGTGAGGTCGAGGATGCCCGAGCCGCTTCCGATGCCATCGAGAGCGAGCCCGGCAACGTCGGTCACCGCGGTTTGAGCCAGCGGATCGACGTGTTCGTCGAGCTCGTCGTCATCGAATACATTGATGCCAACCGATGGCACCGACGAACCGCCCTTGGAGTCCTCTTTCTTCTTTTGCTTCATGCGGGTGCCGACGGCGGTGTCGTCCGCATCGACCGCTTCGAGGCTCATGATGTCGCTGCCCGAAGGCATCAAGGAAATGCCCGAATCGTCGGCCGGTTCGAGCAGAATTTCGCCGCTCTGGGACGCGCCGGACACGGACGACCCGGCCTTGCTACCCATCGACTTGGCAATTCCTGACCGTGCACCTGATGCACCCGATGCACCCGGCTTGGGGGCCGGCGGAGCGCCTCTCGAGAGCACATCCACATCGGTGACCTTGTAATTCACGGTGCCGGCGTCGCGGAATTCGCGGAGCTTGCCGGCTCGGACCAGGTCCTTGAGGTCGTTTTCGGTTTTGCCGAGTTTTTCGGCGGCCTCTTTGGCGGAATAAAACGTCTTGGCCATTGGTGGTTCCTTCGCTGGTGGTTGCTTTTCGCGGTTTTTCCGGCCGGTTTCGTGGGCCAAACTTCGAGCGACGAATCATAGCATTGGAGTCGGCACCACGTCCAGCCCGTCGATGCGAAGTTGAAGATGGGATTGAAGATGGGTTCGATTGGAAATTTTAATGCGCCGAACGGCCGTGGCGCGTGTTGTTTTGGGCGGAGCGGGCCTTGCCGGCGCGGGTTTGGGGCCGGTGGAGAGACGGGCGTTGCGGCGGTTGGCGGCTATTTGTTCTTGCGACATGACTGTGTGCATCGAAATCCGCTCCATAATGGACGACGGCAGGTGCGAGCACCTGCGCTACCAAACTTGTGCATGAGGCACCTCCTTTGGTAGACCACTTAGATAACATGCAGGGCGCGCGCAAAAAAATCGAAATGCTCGAACAAGCTGCTCTGAATTGAAGTGGATCGCGATAGGAGGACGATCAAGCTTCGTTGCGACGGGCATAGCCCGCCCTACCCGGCTACGGTGGACCGTAGCTCCCGCCGTTCGTTTCCGTCCCGGAGGTAATGAAACAGCCCGATCCCCAAGAACCAATGATCAACCAGAAATCGAGAATCGAAAACCCACAATCCGGTCGCTAGGATGGCTTGCCTGCCAGGTAATAAGTGATTTCCAATGGATTTCCGTCCAGGTCGCGGAAGTAGATGGAATGGGCGATGCCGTGATCGGTGGGTCCGCGGAAGGGAACGCCGCATTCTTTCAGATGCCGCTGCGCCTGTGCGAAGCCTTCAGCGTCGGTGTGCCACGCAACTAAGTGCCAATGCGGGGTGCGGGAGGTGCAGGGGTCAGCGTGGACCGGCGCCGCGGCCTCGGCCCTAAACAGGGCCAACATTGTCCCGCCGCAACCAATCATGACCGGATGCGGCTCCCAGCGGCAAATCTCCTTAAGCCCCAGCACCCGGCCATACCAGCGCATCGATTCCGCAACGTCATGGACAAAGACCTCAACGTGGTCAATCCCGGTTGCTTGGAACATTTTCAGGCCTCTCAGTGTTCCTGCACGCCGATCCGGTGGGTATGTGGTCACGAAGCGGCAGTGCGTATTTCGTAGGGGAGATCAGCAAACCGTAAGGCGGGCTTGTCGGCGCTGCGTATGGTTGCTTGCACCGGAAAGATGGCTGCGGGTTGTTTTTCCCCAGGAATCCAAAGGCGACCCACCGTCGGAATGATGAAGAGCCCGTGTTCATCACCGGTAGCAAAAAACGAATTCCTGTATTTGTTGATCCCGAAGGCATTTGTAATCGCCTTTGAGGTTGCTTCCTGATCACGCGTTACCAAACCGATTTCGCTGTCGCACAATATGTCATCGAGTCCGAAGGGCCCGGGAGCCGCGTTTGCCAATGTGTGGCGGGCGATGAACTCAACGATGTTGTGCGCGGGATCATGAAAGTACGTAGCGTGGGCGTTCCAATTCTCGAAGAAGATCTCGTCCGTGCCGTCGGGAAAGCGCAACAACGGGCAACGTGCCTTGAGCCATTCCTTGCCCAGGGCGAATTTGTTCTCCGGTATGTTGAAAGCGAAGTGATAAAAAGGTTTGGAACCGTCGTCGGATTGTACGAACTCGATCGCGGTGGCTCCTGCTCGGATCGTCATCGATCGGGCCGTGTCCGCAACGATCGGCAGCCCTATCGTCTTGGAATAGAACTCTCGCAACTCTTCAAGTCGGTGCGTCTGCAAACGAATGTGTGAGAACCTTGCGACAACCTCCGGCTTATCAGCCTTGTCCTCGGCACTGCTTAACTGCGCACCTGCCCGTCCCATCGCCGGCAGGTGCATGGCCACGATGAATTCGCCGGCCCAACGCAGGAAGTCACGTCGACCGCACGGTTGAATCCAATCGTACATATCACCTCTCATTCTAGCAGACGCTGTGGGCAGCGGCGATGGATTAAGCCGCGCTGTAGACTTCATGCCCGCGCCGCCGACGGAGTTTGGAGTTGCCACGATCACAGGGGTCATCCTGGGCGGATCCGAGGGCGGGCGTATCCCAGTTCTCTTCAGATTCGGTATCCCCAGCGTGCAAAGCATCGTTGCCATTTCATGGCGATTCGTTCGCGAAGGGCATCGCAAAGCGGTGGGAAGTGGTTTCGTTGATAGCCCTTCTGTGAATCTACGTACGAGATCAACAACGGTTCGACCTGGCTGAACCGCACGAGGCCAAGGTGTTCATAGAGCCCCCGCAGGACGGCCACCGGGTCTTTCACTAGATCCTCGAAGGCGATTTCAAAGAACTGTGCTCTTGGGATTCTCGGCTCCTGTTCGAAGAAGGCGCTATAAACGGTCGAATAATGGCGGAGGATGTGCTCGTCGAGCCGCTCTCCGTCAAAGGCCTGAAGCCGCATGAACGACGAGACGCGACGCAGAGTGTGCTTGTACGATTGGAAGACGGTGAACGGGTTGCGATGAATGTGAACAAACCGAGCCTTGGGAAACATCTCGAGCAGCATGCCGATCCGCGCGGTGTGTGGAGGGGATTTCAGCACCAGTGGGCGACGATACTTCCAGGTGAGTTTCTTCAGAAAAAGGGTGAACGCGGCTTTCCAGCGGTCCACGTCGTCGGTTGGGACGTCGCGAAAGGTCAGATACCGCTCGTATCGGTCGTGATGGCGGGGCAAGATCCAGCCGGTACAGGGGGAAAGGGTGGTCATCGTACACAACGCAAACTCGTCCTCTTGGGGCGTGTATGTGTCCACGTACATGTTGTCCATGGGACGTTTTTTGACCATCGTCCGGTTGATCAGAGCGGACGCCAGAGGCTCCGTAGTCAGAAAAGTGTTGGGAAAGGTTACTTGGAACGTGTTCGGATACGCGAGCCGTGGATCAACGCTAAGTAAGTTGTGCAAGTAAGTTGTTCCGGTTCGATAGAACCCCAAGATGAAGATCGGCGGCTCTATCGTGACGTCAGCCAGTTTGGACTCAAAAGCCCTTCGTTCCCAACGGTGGATGATCGAGTTGATGAGCGTTAGCCAGGATGTCGAAAACGCCCGCGGCCAATACATCGGCCCTATCCGAAACGCGTTATCGCGCAGGAAGGCCCACCACATGGACCAAGTGGCTCCCAACAGCAAGGATGGCGGCCCAACGGTGGTTAAGAGTGCCAGCCCGATTCTTTGGAGCATGGTGTGGTCTTTCATGCGGCGCCCAAAAGCAGCCACCGCGCGGAAGGAGCAGGCACGAGGCGGCGTCGGCTGCAGCGCCATCGTTAGACGGCGCGGCCTGCGCTCCCTTCCAGAAAGGCCCGGCGATCGATCGGCGACCCTGCATCAATCATGGCGACCCCTTTCGGGAAAAGTCACTTGCAATCCGTCAAAGCAAGATCCACGTTTGCATCAGCAGAAAGTAAATCAGCGCTGCGTGCTGGTCAAGTCTGCGCGAGCCCGCGTCATCCCCGGCAGGTGCATGGCCACGATGAATTCGCCGGCCCAACGCAGGAAGTCACGTCGATCACATAGTTGCATCCACTCGTACATATCACCTTTCATTCTAGCCCGGATTATTCATTGACTTCAGCGTGTTGTGGGTTTTGAGTCGGTTTGGGCGTGGTCGGCAATCGGTGGGCGCACCGCCCCCTTTCCCCCGGCGAAATATCTTACGATTTGAACTTGATTGAATAGTGACAGGCGGGGATTGTGCGTCATGGTCCGGAGGGCATCAGGCCGGCGCGCTCCGTGACGGCGCGATAGAAGTCCCAGAAGGGCCAGTGGCCCGCGAGCTGGATCAACACCCGGCGAGTGCTGACCACGACGGTGGCGGCCACCTTGATGAGTTTGCTGCGCCAGGTGGCCGGTTGAGCGCGGCGTAATTCCTCGGGAACCTCCTCATGGTCGCGGACGGCGTTGAGCAGGTTGTACGCGGCCGTATGTAATAAAAGCCGCCAGAAGTTGGCCATGAAGCGGTGACACGACAACCGATCCATGTGCAGGCCGTTCTTGAGTTCATCCATGCGCTGCTCGCTTTCGCCGCGCTGAACGTAATCGTCGTACAAGCGTTGCGGATCCTCGATGGAAGTCACCGGCAGGCTGGTCACGACGAATCGCAGGTTGGTGCCTTTCTCGTGACACTCGGCCTTGGCGATGACGGTACGGTATCGGTCCCAGGAATGAGCCTGGTAGCTGAAGGCGGCAAACAACCTTTGCTTCTCCCGCGTTAGCTCGAACTGGGCCATCGCCTGGGCCAGCAAGCCTTGGGCATCCTCTTGCAGTCGTGCATTTCCGGCGATGCCGAAGGTGTAGGAAATCCCGTTGCTTTCACACACTTCGTACATCCCCGGCACGCCGAATCCGCTGTCGCCGCGAGCGTGGATGCGCAGGTCCGGGCGCGCCCGCCATAATCGCTGGGCGACAAACATCAGGTCTTCGTCGACGCCCAGAGCCGCATGCACCGCGCCGGGTCGAAGATGAGGATAGAAGATGTGCTTGGTGGTGGGCTCGGAGATCAGGATGGGGAAGTATTGATGCTGCTCGTAATAGCCGTGAAAGAAACTCAGTTGCTGCTGGCCGTGCGTGGCGTCGTCGGTGGGATCGATGTCCAGGGTCAGGGAATCCGGAAGATTTCCGCCGTGGTGCTCGCGAAGACGTTCGATTCCGGTGTCCACGTGAAAGTCGAGGAGCTTCCAAAGGGCGGGGATGGTGATGGCATTCTCGAAGCGCGACAGCGTCGGCTGCGAGGCCAGCGGATCGTCCGCGGGCAGCTTGCCGGACAGAAGCTTGAAGATCGGATCATCGCGAAGCGCATCGTGGTCATTGCAGTCCTCGTAGTCGGCCAGGATGCCGAAGAGACGCTGACGAAGCATCGAGGTCGTGGTGTGATCGGGAGCGGTTCGAGCGTCGGAAAGACAGGCGGCCATCCGCTTTGTGTATTGCCACCGCTCATCGAATTCACGCAGCGGAAGCAGCCCGGCGTCGCTGCTCAACTGTCCGGAATGCCTCTGGACAATCACGGGCCGATCTGCGAAAAAACCCATCGAAAACTGACCAGCATCCTGCTGAAACATCCACGACCTCCTTGTTCCGCGTTAATTGTTTGTGCAAAAACACCTTAACGCACTCGGAGGTCGTGTTCTATATGGGCACGTGAATAATTCGGGTTAGCGAGCCGCGGACTTCAGTCCGCGCGGACGCTCGCATTCTTCAACCTTTCGGGTAGCAGATAGACCGCTACACATGATCATTCAGGGTTCACGAA
>JBKJYI010000497.1:0-2693 GCA_046715855.1 Phycisphaerae bacterium | reverse complement strand
GTACATTACGTCCGAGGCCTTGCCATTGCGGCATTTGCTTCCTACCGTCCGATATAACCCATGGAGGGTTCAGGCCGGTAGTCAGGTTTCGCGTTGCCAAGCCGGCCTATCGTTGACAGCAGTCAGGGTAATACAACAATTTGATCCTCCCCCCCGGCGACCGATGGAAGCGGTCTGATATCGGTCATGTTTGCGGATTGAGTCGTTCGGGAATCGACTCCCCTGCCGAGAGACGCGGTTGAAGTTTGATACCAAGGCTTGCGACGCGACTGTCTGCTGCGGACCTACTTTGAAAGGAAATGGATGGCTGACGCAACGGTCAAACTTAACCGGATTCGATGGAGTATTCAGGCGGCTTTCGCAGCGGCGGCTGTTGGCGGCGGCGCGGTAGCATTTGGTTACTTTCTTCAAACCCGGCCCAGCCCGTTGCAGCACGCTCAGTTCGATCGGATTCCAGACGTGGCGGTTCGAACGGTTGAGCCCACCACCGAGCAGACTCCCATTGTGGGGCATGGGACCGTGCGGCCCAAGAGTCAGATCAATATCGTTCCGCAGGTGAATGGCACGCTTGTCTACGTTCACCCCGAACTGGCCCAAGGACGCGTGGTGCCCAAGGGGGCGGTTCTTTTCCAAATCGACAAGGCTGCCTATGAGGCCCGCGTTCAGCAGGCTCAGGGGGAAGTGAAGGCACTCGAAGCAGGGCTAGCTCGGCACGATCAGGAAGATCAGAATCTCGGCGGGCAAATCGAAACCGCAAAACAATTGCTGTCCATCGATGAGAATGAATATTTAACCTCGAAGAAGCTCTTTGAGGTGGAGAAAGTAGGGACGCGCCGCGACCTGGATGCGATTCAGCAACGATTCTTACGTCAGAAGAGCGCGCTCATTGACCTTGAAAACAAGCAGGCCATGATTCCCCACCTTCAGCTTGAAACCCAAGCCCAATTGGAAAGTGCAAAAGCGAAGCGGAATCAAGCTCAATACGATTTGAACGCGACGACGATCGTCTGTCCCTTCGAGGCACGCGTGGAGTCGATTGCGGCTCACAGTGCGCAGTTCGTGACGGCGCACTTGTCGATCGCGACGCTGACCGACGTGGAGGCATTCGAGATTTCCGTTGGTATCGATCCGCGCGAGCTGCGCTGGCTGGCGGCGTCGGCGCGGCCGGACAAACTGGCTCAACCCGGCGACGACGTTGACGGTCAACCGCACGTCAAGGTTCGCTGGTCGCTTCGCGGGCAGGAGTTCTCCTGGAAGGGTCGCGTCACTCGGTTTGAAAAAGTCGACGAGGCGACGCGTACCGCGCGGATGGTCGTGGAAGTGCGGCGAGGTGACATTGTGGCCGAGTCGCCAGTGGGCGATGCGCTTTCGACATCACTTTCTCTCGGCATGTTTTGCACGGCGGAGTTGCCTTCGGCGGTCCTTTCCGACGCGATCACTGTTCCTCGGCACGCGATCTATGAAAACCAATGGGTGTATGTTTTCGTGCCGGATGCGGGAACTGCTGAAGAAGGCACCCTGGAGCGCCGGCGGGTTCCGATGCTGCGATCGCTGGGCGACGAAGTTCTGGTCGATTATGCGGGGCGCGAAAGCGCAGAAGTATGCGAACTCGGGGCCGGAGAGAAAGTCATCGTCTCGGCTTTGACCAAGCCCGTGGTGGGAATGCGCATGCGCCTTCGCGACGCGGAGGAGCGCGTGACGGTTGCTCCCTCTCGCTCCAGGGCAGAGGATTCTTTTGCCAAACTCGCTGATCGCTTCCTCACGGTCGCGGCTCTTTAATGGGAGTGGTACGTGTCCCCGCTGCGAGCGCTGATTGCGGGTAGCGTTCGGCATCCCATCCTCGCACATCTTCTGGCCATCTCTTTTTTCGTCGGCGGGTATTACGCGGCCACGCGCATGACCCGCGAGCTGTTTCCCGACATCACCCTGGATCACATCGCGGTTGAAGTTCGCTATCCCGGGGCTAGTCCGGAGGACGTGGAGCAGGCGATCTGCACGCCGATTGAAGAGGCGGTGCGGGGCATTCGCGGCGTCCGGGACATCACTTCCTCGGCCATCGAGAATTTCGGGACAGTCTGGCTGGCTTTGCAAAAAGGCGTCAAAGATCCCGACCGCGTCCTCAAAGAGGTCCAAGACCGCGTCGATCAATTGCAAAATCTTCCGGCCGAAGCCCAAGCCCCCGTGGTTCGGGAGACGCTGCTCCGCGCCGAGGTCATCCAAATTGCGGTCTACGGCGAGGCGCCGGAAAGCACCCTGCGGAACTTTGCACGCGAGATCAAAGACGACTTGCTGACGCTCAAGGAGATTTCGCAGGTTGTCATCATGGGGGCCCGCGAGCCGGAAATCATCATCGAAGTCTCCGAGGAGGCGGCGCGGGCACACAAACTTTCGCTCCCGCAAATCACGGCCATCATCAAAAAATCCAGTCTGGACCTGCCCGCGGGAATCATTCGAACGCAAAGCGAGGAGCTCGCCCTGCGCATTACAGGGCAGCGTTATGCGGCTGCGGATTACGAAAACTTGGTCGTGGCGGCCCACCAGGGGGCCAACGTTCGACTCGGTGATATCGCAACCATTCGTGAAGGATTCGCGGACGCCGTTACCCGTGCTCGTTTCGACGGGCAGGAGGCCGTGCTGCTCAGCGTGCAAAAGACCAGGGAGCAGGATGCCCCGACCATTTCCCGCCTGGTGCG
>JBKJYI010000496.1:0-6403 GCA_046715855.1 Phycisphaerae bacterium | reverse complement strand
CGCATCCTGGCCAAGGCGCTCAATTGCCTCGAATTTCCGGAGCCCACGCCGACGCCCTGTTGCAAATGCGAGTCATGCATCGCGGTGGCTGAGGGGCAGGATATCGACGTCGTCGAAATCGACGCGGCCAGCAACACCGGCGTCGATAACATTCGCGAGCTGCGCAGCAACAGCACGCTGCGGCCGGCACGGTCGCGGTTCAAGATTTACATCATTGACGAAGTGCACATGCTCAGCACCGGGGCTTTCAATGCCCTGCTCAAAACGCTCGAAGAGCCGCCGCCACACGTAAAATTCATTCTCGCAACGACCGAGTCGCATAAGGTACCGGCGACCATTCAAAGCCGATGCCAACGGTTCGATTTCCGCGCCATCGACAGTAAGCAAATGGCGCAGCATTTGGCGCGTATCGCGAAGTCGGAGGGCATCGAGGCCGAAGAGGCAGTTCTTCGGCGGGTTGCCCGTCTCGCAAACGGTTCGATGCGCGATGCGCTTTCGCTGCTGGACAAACTCCTATCTTACGACCCGAAGCGGCTGAGCTCGGAGACGGCCAACGAGGTGATGCCGCCGGCCCACGACGAACTTTCGCAGGCGGTGATGGAAGCGGTCGCGAAGAGTGATCCCGGGGCGGCCCTGCAAGCCCTCGATCAGGCATTGCAGACCGGGCGAACGGTCGAACGATTTTGCGATCATCTAATCGATCACGTGCGGACGCTCATGGTGGCCCAAGTATGCGGGTCGAAGACGGACCTGGTGGACGTTTCCGACGCCTCGCGAGAGGCGCTCGCGAATCAGGCGGCTCAGTTCGACGCTCCCACATATGTGTACATGATCGCATTGTTGGAGGAAGTGCGACGCAATGTGAAATCCAGCGGAGCGGCGCGGGCCTTGGCCGACGCGGCCATTGTTCGACTCGCCATGAGCCGCCAATTCACGGACATCAGCGCATTGCTGGAGAAGGTTTCGGGTAGCGGAACATCGAGACGAAATGCTGACTCCTCCGAGCCGGCGCCCGTCGACGAAAAAAAAAACGACGGGGCTAACCTGTGCTCTCAACCCACCGGAAAATCAACGAATTCAATCGCAATCCCGCAATCGACTGTCCCGCGATCGGCCACCACGATGGAGCGCGGCAAAGAATGGGACCGCGCGCTACGCGACCCATTGGTCCAAAAGGTGCGCGAAGCGGTTGATGGGACGCTGATGGATGTGCGCCCTGCACCCGCTCGCAAAGACCTGGTAACGACTCCGATTCCGGTGAAAGCGGACGAGACGGCACCGATTGAGCAAAGCAGTCATTCTGCGCAGGATGAAGAATCAGCCGTAATGGATGAAGATTCATCATTGCACGGAGGATGACAGGAAATCTAACTGACAACAACATGCCGGCCTTGCCGGCTTCTTGAAAGGATCATTATGTTTGGTGGACTGTCGAACCTCACGGGATTACTCAAAACCGCGCGGGATCTCCAAGGCAACATGGCCAAGCTTCAGGAGACCCTATCGGCCCGTCGCTATGAAGGCACGGCCGGAGGCGATTTGGTCCGGGCCATCGTGGATGGAAAAGGGGCCCTGGTGGATATCAAGATTGATCCAAAGGCCACTTCCGACGTGGAGTTGCTCGAAGACATGCTCAAGGCGGCGCTGGGCGCGGCAAGTACCAAGTCGACCGAGGCGATGAAGCAGGAAATGAGCGCGATGACCGGGGGCCTCGACTTATCAGGCTTTTCGCAATTGTTGGGCGGCGGCTCAGGGTCCTAATCGAGCGGGCATTTCAATGTTTTTGTTGTCGGCCGATTCATCAGGAATGACGATGTTGTGGAACTGCAGCAACGTTCCCTTGGCCCGCTCCAGGTCGGCGATGGCGATATTGTAGTTGACCATGGAGTCCAGCATCGCGCGACGTGCGCCCGCCAGACTCTGTCGGGCGTTCAACTCCGTAGTCAGCGTGTTAATATCCTTCCGCTCCGCCCGGGCGACGATCGATTGAACTTCGCGCTCCCGCGCTTCGGCCGCCTCGAAACTGGGCACAATCTGATCGAAGGCCGTCTGCAGCGCCCGCACAACAAGGTTCACGTCGAGAATCACTTTCTCAAAAGTGGATTTTAGCTGGCTCACCTGCTGCTCGTACTGCAGCCGGGCGCGCTTGTGCGCCGCCCGCGGGCCGCGGTTGCCGATGGGAACTTCGATCTCCACGCCGATAAAATACTCGATGAAGTTTCCCTGCGTCATTTGATCGAACGAGCCGTCCGCATTTTGCGCCAGGCCGTCAAACGTCGTGCGCCACGTCAAGTCAAAGCGCGGCATTTCTTCGTTCTTCGCACGCCCCACAAGAATCTGTGCGCTGGCGACGCGAAGCTCCTGTTCGCGCAACTCCGGACGGAACTGCAAAGCCGTTTGCACCTCGGCCAGACGGTCCACCACGATTTGCGGCGTCTGCGGCAAGTCCTCGGGAATGATCTCGGTCCCCTCCGCCAGATTTAACTCATTCCCATTCATCACCGAGACCAGGCGGTCTTCCGCATCGAAGACGTTTGCCCGGCGGCGCACGAAGTCTGCCTGGGCCTGCTGAAGATTTGCCTGCGTGGCCGCAAGTTGCACAGGGGTGATATCGAATTGCTCCCGGGCCTTCAGGTATTCAAAGATCGCCTCGAAATCCGCCAGCAGCCGCGCGGTGATCACGATGTCGCGCCGCGCCTCCACCAATCGCCAATAATATTCATCGACCAGCCGCAGCGTGTCGCGCACCTGACGCTCAAACGTATGCTGCCCGATTCGGCGGTCATTGCGGGCGACCATGATCAGCGAGCGATTGTAGTCCAGACCGAAGCCGCGAAGCATCGGCTGGCGCATTTCGAGCACGAAATTGCTGGTGTATTCCGGATTGACGCCTTGAAACTGCAGCGTCGATTTCGTGCGGTTAAGCTCGTAAGCGGCGCTGGCGGTCATGCCCGTGGGCAGCACCTTCCGCACTCCGTAACTCGACTGGAAAAGGTCCAGATCGGTCGCGGTGAGCTGCGAGCCGGATGGCCGGTCGATGTTGTTTTTGATCAAGTTCGTGAAAAACACCGCATCGAAAGCGGCCTGAGCCTCAACCACGCGAGTGGTTTGAATCGCCGGCTCGAAAGCGGCAACCTCGATGTCGTAGTTGTGTTCGAGCGAAGTTCGAATGGCTTCATCGAGCGACAGACTTATTTGTTTCGGTCGCCGAATCTCATCCACGCGCTGGGCGACCCGGGTGATGTGCGCAACCTGGGCCTTGTCGCCGCGAGCCTGCGCGTCGCTCAGCAATCGTTCCGCGTCCTGGCGATCATGTTCGGGATCGGGAATGTGCCAGCGCAGGCGATCGAGCGGCAGAGGCTCGCCCGGCCCGAGCGGCTGGCGTGGTCCCGGCGTTGCGACGGGCTGGGCCGATTGGATTGCGGCGTAAATCGTGCCTTGTGCGAGAATGGCCAGGATTGCGGGAACCGCAGTGTGGGGTCGCAGCATCGTGCATGAACTCCGGCTGAGGCCAGGGAGAAAGTCCGCAAGCATATTCGATTTTGCAATTCGGTTATTTACGGCGGATTCCGATTCCGCATCAGCTTCGTATGACCGCGCCTAGGTCTGCCGGTAATGGTACTACCCGTTCAACACCCGTCAAACAGTTGGAGTACCGCGAGGAGGAACTCGACAATTTCCGACTGCTACGGCGATGAGGTTTCGGCTGCACAACAAATCGTTTAGCATCACCGTGTCGGTGATAACCTCCGAATACCTATTGAGAGCGTTCGTGCGTCGATTTTTCCGCCAACCCATCGATGATGTTCTGGCCGCCCTCGAGCACCTGGTCACCGTGCGCAATCCGCTGACCACCATGGTACCCGCATTAGTGACAATGCTTGTCACCTGGTTTCTGTACGTCGGGGTTCACGAGCTTCTGCACGCCGCCGGCTGTGAACTCGCCGGTGGTGACGTCACGAAGCTGGAGATTTCCTCGCGCTACGGCGGGAGGATTTATGCAAAGTATTTCGATTTCGTGGTGGCGGAGAGCCAGTATGCTGGCCGCCTCTCGGGCTTTACGAGTGAACCGGATTCCATCTATCTGTCCACGGTGTTTGGACCCTTCGTGCTGACGGTACTGTTTGGTGTAGCCTTGGTGAAGCTCTGCGCGAAGCGGCGGCGGCCAATTCTTTTTGGCGTCGCGATCATTGTGGGTCTTGCTCCCTTTTACAATCTGCAGGGCGATTACTTTGAAATGGGATCGATCCTCGTGACCCGGACAGTTACCATTCTTTTTGGCGGCGGTGGTTATCCGCCGATGTTCGTGCAGCTTCGCTCGGATGACATATTCAAGCTACTGGACACACTGGTACGCTCGCCCGGAGAGTTGGGCCTGACCACTGCGGGCCTTGTCGCGGCCGGAGTGGGAGTAATCATGCTATCGTTCGTCGTTGACGTCCTGCTCGCGTTCGCCACATACTGGCTGGGACATCTCGTATCGCGCTTGTTTATTCCTGCTCATTCCGCCGCCGGCCGCTCCGCGTCAGCGATGTAGTTCGGCGTTGATCTCATCTCGCAACGCGCGCGCGACAGGGTTGCTTGCGTCCTGTTCCAGCACGATCTCGCTTTGTTTGACTGCTTCCGCCAGACGGCCTTGCTTGCGGAGTACCATGGCGAGATTAACGCGGGCCTTGTGATAATCGGGCTGAAGAGCCAGCGCGAGCTCCAATTCCGCTACCGCCGCCTCGTAGTCGCCGATTGCCGCAAGCGCGTCGCCGAGGTTGTTGTGAGCCTTCGCATGATTCGGAGCGACTTCGATCGCACGGCGAAACATGGCGATGGCCGCGTCGGGCTTGTTCTGCCGCATCAGCGTATTTCCGTAATTCGTGTACGCATCGGCGAAACTGGGATTGGCTTGGACGCTCTTCGCATAGGCTTGTTCTGCTTCTGCATAGCGACCGAGTCGATCCAGGGCGTTGCCAAGTTGATACCACGCGCGGGAGTGGCGTGGGTCAAGACGCACTGCCTTTTCATACCACTCGATCGCCTCCTCTACGTTTCCCCGCCGGGCAAGAAGAATCCCCATGGCGCAGTGGCCGTCGGCGTAATCTGGCGCTATTCTTGTTGATTCCCGCGTAAACGCCACCGCTTTTTCCAAGTCTCCGCGCGCCCCCCAGGCGTTCCCCAACGCCAAATGGGCGCGGGCATTGTTGGGTCTCTTGGCGACCACGTCCTGCCACATGCTCAGTTCGCTATGGTAGACGCGATTGCGTAAATGGGTCGCCCAGGCCAATGGCGCGGAGAGAGCGACAATCAGGACCACTGAGATGATGGGCACGCCGCGGGCGAAATTGCCTGGCCGAGTGGAGATTACGTTTTCCACCACGGAGTTGTCTCGGTTCGATGCCCTGGAAAGCCAGAATCCAAGCGGACCGATTATCACCGCGATTACCGCGGCCAGCGGCAGGTACATGCGGTGTTCGAACATCAAGTCCTTGATCGGAACGAAGCTGGACGTCGGAGCCAAAATGAGAAAAAGCCACGCGCCGATAAATCCCAGGCAATGCCGCCGATAGAGAAGCCACGCGGTCAACGCCAGCAAAATGCAGACGCAAATAGCCGGGAGAACAATTCGCGGCCAAGTTGTGGCGACGGGCCAGTCATAGTCAAGACACTGGAACGCGGGCCACACCGCCAACTGAAGATATTTACAAATTACTCCCGGCTGAGTGGCTGCATATTGCCATGCGCTGATGCCATGATCGGTAAAGCCCACGTGCGAGGTTGTCGATGAATTGCCGAAAACATCCGAGGCAATGCCGCACAGCCACAGGACACCCCACGTAGCCAGGAGACCCGCATAGAGCGGCAGGCGCCGCTTTTGAACACTGAGTCTTCCACGTCGATCTTCGCTGCGCGGCGACAGGAACACCCAGTCATGGAGAACGACCATGAGCGGCGCCGTGACCATCACGGCCTTGGTCGCCATGCCCAATGCGCAGGCGATGAATGCGGCCCCATACCAAAGCCAGGGCCGGAGCGAATCCAAGCTCCGGATGGCGCAATACAATGTCAATAGATAAAACAGGCCCATCAGGGACTCGCCGCGCTGAATGACGTAGGTAACGCTCTGGGTTTGCAGAGGATGGACCAGAAAAACGAGTGCGACCGCGAAAGCAATAAGGAAGGTGCACGAATTGTCGTTTATAAACCGACCATTGACGATCGAACCGGCGCCCTGTCGTTGAACCAGCTTGGAATCTTCGACTTCCAACAGCCGCATTTTATCGATCGTGCGTCGCACAATGCCAAAGAGGGTGAGCCCGGCCAGCGTATGAACTGCGAGATTGAACGCATGATAACCCCGGGGATTGAGGCCCCCGAGGGCGTAATTAACTGCAAGTGACAGGTCCACCACGGG
>JBKJYI010000495.1:0-4816 GCA_046715855.1 Phycisphaerae bacterium | reverse complement strand
GCGTAGGTCGGGGCGATCATGCGGTCGAAGTAAACTTCGTTGGCGTGCTCGTAGCGGAGGGGGACGACATCGATGGGAATCCCGTCGGCGCCGGCGCGGCGGATTTCGCCGAGCACGTCGCCCATGTTGTCGTTGCCGTCGGATAGGAGCACGATCCGCTTCGACGTATCGTGGGGGAACATGGCCATGGCGAGGCGGACTGCGCCGCCGAGGTCAGTGCGGTCGGTGTCGGTGATGGCGGGGAGTCGGCCGGGGGGGACGAAAAATCCGCCCTCCATGGGAAGTTGTTCGAGGTAGGCGTGTCGTGCGAAGTCGATGAAGCCGAGGCGGTCGTGGGCGCCCATGGTTTCGGCGACTTCGCGGACGTACTGCTCGGCGGCTTCTTCGTGGGCGCGGACGCTGTGGGAGCGGTCCATGAGGAAGAATACGGTGAGGTTTTCGTTGCGGAGGACGCGCTCGATGCCGGCGAGGCAGAGGGCGATGAGAATCAGCAGGATGCAGCGGATGGCGGTGGCGAGGACGCGGCGGAGGGGGTCGAGTCCGGCGAGGCTGCGCATGCTGGCGACGATGAGCAGCGGCACGAGGGCGAGTAGCCAGAGCCAGCGCGGCTCGGAGACAGCGAATGGAAGTGACCAGGCCAGAAGGCTCATTTCGGGTAATCTGCCCGCGAATAGGATGCGCGTCTACTTTTAGAAGTACCCGTGGACCTGATCCGGCAACTACACCACCGTCTTTTATTTTCCTTCGAGGGTTATAAGAGTTTTCTTGACAGGAGTGTGCGAGAGGAAATGCTACTCCAGAGATGTTGAGGATTATGCCCAATGATAAGTCGCGATCGCGCCAAGTTCGGGTTTCGGAACGCTTTTTTTCTTTTCGCGGGAATTGCGGTGGTAACGTCCACGGCATGCCTGAAGCAACACTCTGTCGATCGCCCCGACAGATCTACACACCTTCAAATCAAACCGTCGGAGCGAGTCAGCACTTTTGACCCGATAGTGATCGCGGATCGGGTGGCAAAAAGATATGCTCACGAAAAATACATTTCATTCGAGGATCACATTTTGAACCACGAATCCATTGCCCCCGGCTGGTTGCTTAAACCCGGTGGAGGCATCGCGAAAGGAACAGTTTTCGACGTGGTGATGAGCGCAGAGGGCAATATTCGGGCGCAACTATACGTTGACAAACGTCTCATTTACGAAGCAAGAACAACGGTTCCGAAACATGCAAGGGTCAGCGGAGATGGCTCGAAATATTACTTGCAGGAAATCGACTATCGCAACGGTGTGCGATCGGATCCGGTTGAATGCGAGCGAGGAAAAGTGTGCGGAAAACTTTCGGCCGAAGCATTGGACCACGCATCATGGTGTGCCGGCGGCGGGACTACGACGACCTTTGTTGGCGCATTGGGGCGGGTGGCTGATTTCAACAACGAAGACTCGTTTGCCTACCAAATCGCGCGCGGGCAGTTTGATCGACAAGAAGTCTCACCTGATGGAAGAAGGCTCATAGTTTTCAGGTTCGTCCAGCAGGAGGCGGCCGGTCCCGGCAAGGGGCCTCAAGGGCAGGATCTTCCCGCGCGACCGAAAATCTGGTGGGATATTTATGTTGACTCAGAAAGCGATTTGATCGTGCAAAAAGATGGCTTTTTTGAGAAGCCCGGAGAGAAACCTGTGCTCGTCCGCAGGGCGAAGTACACAGACATTCAGTTTCCAACCCACATCGATGAGGAGGCTGTCTTTCGATCCATTCCCGAGGTCGCCAAGTCATACCGCGTCTGGAAACCCGACCAACCGTATCCCGGAACAAAATTCGGCATGTAAATCACCTTTCTTCATGGGTCAATCACCTGTACGCGGGCGTTGAGGGAGTCGAGGACGTAGATGCGGCCGTGGGGGCCGTAGACCGCGCCCCAGGGGGCGAAGAGTTCGCCGAGGGCGCGGCCGGGCTTGCCCCAGATGCGGAGCGTGCGGCCGTCCTTGGTGAACCAATGGAGGCGGTGGCCTTCGTACTCGCAGACCATCAATGTGTTTTCGGGGGAGAGCGAAATGTCGTAGGGGTAACGCAGTTCGCCGGGGGCGCTGCCGAAGCGTCCGAAGACTTTGAGCACTTCGCCGTCGAGGCTCATGCGGATGATGCGGTGGTTACAGGCGTCGGCGATCCAGAGGGTTTGCTCGTCATCCACGATCAGGCCAGTGGGTCGGCTGAGGGCAACGCCCTCGATCAGTGATGGTCCGAGACTCTTGAGCAAGCGGAAGTCGGGGGACCACTTGGTGACGCGGTCGTTTTCGTGGTACTCGCTGACGTAGATGAAGCCCTGGGCGTCGAAGGCGATGTCGGTGGGGAGTTGGAATTCACCGTCGCCGTTGCCTTCGTGACCGAAAGAAGTAAGTAGTTGGCCGTCGCGGTCATAGACGAGGACGCGGTGGTAGTGGGTGTCGGCGACGAAGATTCGGCCATCGGGATGGACGGCCAGACCGACGGGGAATCCGGAGGCGATTTCTGGCACGCGCCAAGAATGTTCGAATTGGCCGTCGGAGTCGAAGCGCTGGATTCGTCCGGTTTTGTCCACGACGAAGACGTTGCGCTGCTTATCGGAGGCGATGGCGCGGGGATAGTTGAAGTTTCCGTCGGCCAGCCCGACTCCGCCGAACACGTTGATGACGCCGGAGTCGGTGAGAGGAGCCCGCTCGCAGCCGTTATTAAACAGGACGATAACGACGAAAAGTTTGATAGAAGACTGATAAACCATGGCGGCGCTGCGCTTGGCCATGGCACCCTTAGATGTGAACTGCCTGCGAGCGCCTTCCGAGGTAGATTGCTTCGACCGCTTCCTAATGGGCGCGGCTCTGTTCTGCGGGCTGGCTTGCGTGGGGTGAGGGGGGTAGTTACCCTCACTCTCGTTATAGTGGCACCGGGAGACGAGTCTCAACCGCGATGCATGATTGACCCGATAACTTTGTACCGGGCGGTGAAGTTCGTGCGGGCGGGAAGTCTTTGGCTGATCGGTCGTTAGAGGCAGTGGCTGGTATTGTTCTCGTGAACCGTTTGCATGAGGGTCACCGCGTTGCCGAAATTGATTGAGCACAAACAGCGGCCCTCGCCTGTTCCCGCCCGGTTGAGCGTTCCGCTTATTCTTGCCTGCCTTTCATGCGGGTGCAACTCGATCAAGAACGGCTGGCTCGATCCGACGACGGTGGGCAACTTCAAAGATACTTGCACCACCAGCGAAATTCGCCGAACCCTCACTCTGGAAGACAGTCCCCGCGGAATTCCCGGAGCGCAGTATCCTTCGCCCCAGGATCTTCAGCCATTGATCGTGGAATACCCGATCACGGCCGGTGATACGCTGGCGATTGAGATCAACGAGCTTCGCCAGCGGCAGGTTGCGTACCAGACACAGGCACAGGTTGCGGCCGCGGGGTATTTAAATCTGCCGGTGGTGGGGAAGGTTCAGGCGGCGGGGCTTACGGTGCCCGAGTTGGAAGCCACTATCGCCCAAGCCCTGCAAGCCCGAAACGTGCTGGTCGATCCGGAAGTAACGATCAATCCCCTGTTCCTGCAGAAGGCAACCTATTCGATTTTCGGAATCGGCGTTTCGGCGTCGAATGACGCTCCATTGCGTGCAGGTACGTTTCCGATCCGGCGGCCTGATTTGCGGTTGCTGGAGGCGATCAACCAGGTGGGTGGTCTGAACGAGTTCATCACGGAGATTTACATATTTCGCGATGACGCCATTCTGGCGAATGGGCATATTTACAAGCCTCCAACCGACGCAGGTGAAACCGCACCCGGAGAAGTGCCCGCAGCACCCGAATCGGAACCGAGGGGAGTAATCGATCCCGCCCGGGAAGAAGGTACGGCGCCCCCGAATCCGGCTGAGCGTGAACAAGGGGATGAGCGGCAAAATCTCATTGATGCCGTGGAGGGCACGGGGCCCCCCCCGCTCCCCGCAAAGCCTCTCATTCTCCCACAGGAGCCGACGCGGGCACACGCGCCCGAGCGACCAATCGACGAGGCGCTGGAGCCCGAAAAGCCGCAGCCGTTTCTGTACATCAATAATGAGTTCGTGCCCAATCCGGTCTACCAGGCGGAGCAGCCTGCCGATGAGCCGATGCCGCCGCGGTTTGACACGGTCATGCCGGGGGTGAACTGGTCGCGGCTGGGCGGGGAGAGTTCGCAGCGGATTCTGGCGGTTTCGGCGGACGCACTTCGTAATGGCGATCCGAGCGTGAATATTTACGTTCGCGCCGGGGACGTGATCCGCATCGTCAGCGGCGAAATCGGGGTCTATTATGTGATGGGGCAGGTGAACCGGGTTGGTCCGTTCCAGTTCAATGCCGAAGAGATCACGCTCAAAGCGGCGATCGCGGCGGCTCAGGGACTTTCGGGATTGGCCTGGCCTGATCGTTGCACGGTGTATCGCCGGCTTGGCCAGCGCGAGCAGGTCATCCAGGTAAACTTGGACCGGATTTTCGCCGGGCAGGACCCCGACTTTTTGGTGCGGCGAGGCGATATCATCAACGTGGGCACGCATCCATTCGCGCCGTTTCTCGCCCGGATTCGGGCTTATACGCTTCCCTCGCCGGTTAATAACGTGGGATATAGTTTTACGTACTCGCGGAATTTTGCAGACATCGATTCCTATTCGGTGCGGTCCAATCCGCACAATGAGCCTGACCGCTTCCCGGCCTTGTTTAACGGTTTGCTGAGGCCCTAACGGTTCGTTCCGCCCGAATTTACGGGTGGGGGATGCCATGGCCAAGCGTAGCGCAGCCATGCCGGCGCCCGAAAAGGCTGGGCTTGGGCATGGCAC
>JBKJYI010000494.1:0-4278 GCA_046715855.1 Phycisphaerae bacterium | reverse complement strand
TTCAACAGCCTTTTGCGCACCAGGGATTGCTTTTCGAGCCGGAGATTGGAAGTTATCAGAATCGGGCGAGACAGTACGAACCCGCTATGAGGCGGTTTGTGCAGAGGGATCCACTGCATTTGGCACTCAACATCATTACAGGCCCGGAGAGCCCAAGTGGGTCGGGTTATCGGGAACTTTCCGTCATAAACTACAACCAGAACGAAAGTCAATATCAGTATGTAAACGGCAACCCTCTTAATTTAGTGGATCCGCAAGGCCTATTCGGATCTGCGGTGAGGGCCGTCCGGGCAGCGTTTTTTGAAATGTGCGTAGACAAGGCAACAAATACTTGCAAGACGCTTATAGATCGTGAACAGTGGGAGCGCTGTTATACCGACACCTTTTCAGCTTGCTATTTTGGCCCCGCGGTTTGACTGGATTTGACTATCGCAACTGAATATCGAGTATGTTGGGAGGATTATTCACGTCAAACGATTGGCGTTGCTATTCTTGTTTATGGCTTCGTTTCACTAATCGTAAATTACCCCTTAATTCTTTCGTTGGCGAACACCGTGGGTGCTTTTGGCTTGAATTGGCCCGCGTCATCAGGATATTTAATTTACGAATCCACGGTGGCAACCTGTCTGACTGTTTGTAATGGCCTTAGCGCCGTAGTAATCGGATTCGGATGTATTCGAGTACGCCGTTGGGCGCTAGTTTTTGAACTAATGTTCTGCGTTTTTCTTTTCCTTAGCTGGATCTTTAGGGTTCATGCGCATCGAGCGCTCATGTGCACGGCAGGGATTACACCCCGTGTTCCGCGTGAGGCTATTATTGAGTTGCCTTTTCTGGTGGGAGCCCTTATCGGTACCCTTGCGATGTTACATCTTGCGAGGCGACAAAGCAACGCGATGAGTGACCGACCATTATGCATTCAATGTGGCCATTCCTTGAAAGGTCTCTCATCGCCACTCTGTCCAGAATGTGGGCGTTCTTATTCACTAGAGGAGTTTTACTCATTGTGAGCCAAATTCACGTTCTTTGATAGCCGGTGTCAACTCGGTGTCAACCAACCCGTTAAACGAACGCAACACCACCATTAAGCCACCGTAGCGCCACCGCAAAATCAACGAAGTGGCAGCTTTCGTCCTATAAGAATGCGGTGGACGGAATCGAAACGTCATCTTTTGACTCCGAGCGCCTGCTCGACACGCAGGAGGTCACAGGTTCAAGTCCTGTATCGCCCAGTAGACGGAAACCACGACGGCAAAACGAGTTGCGCTACAAGGCCCCGATCGGGCCACTTGTCAAAAGGCTCAAAAACGCGACCAAGTGTCAGAAAAGTGTCAACTTTTGGCGACGCGACTTTCGAAAAGTCGCGAGAGGCGCTCGGAATGCCGTGCAGTAATCTTTAAGAACTTCCATCGCATGGCTAGGCGATGAAACCGCGAGCACCGAAGGGGGCAGTAACAGAAGCCAATCTGATAAACATTCACAAGCAGTTTCTCGAGAATATGACCCCCGCATTCGGCGTGACGCGGCCGCCCCCCAATCCCCATCCGGCTTCAGCCACTATACTTTGCAGCCGGCATGTTGATAAGGAGAGAGAACCTATTCCAAATTCTAATTCAAACACCTATAGTTCAAGACGAAAATTCGAGTCAGCGTTGCCTTTATACATGTCTTCATGAGACGGCTCATTACCTGCACATGATGGCGAACCCAACGCTTCTTTGGCATTTTCGCGAGGATCGCGCCAGTAGCGCCTTGGTTGAGGCAATAGAACTTGTCGCAGACTACGCATCGATCATGTTTCTAGATCGGGCCGGCAAGCAAGACATCTACTTGAGTCTCCGATACGGTGAGATCGGTCGTGCAATTTCGTTTTACAGGGCGAGTTCTGACAAGGAGGCGACTCTCAAAACTCTAGTATATGAGTCCTTTTCCTAGTGCGACTTCGATCTTGTTCGAAGATGACCAGATATCCTCGTTTGCAGTTCGCATTCGTTGGGCGGAAATCGCGCGGAAATCAAGAGGGAGTTTGCATATGCGGACAAACGGCGTGCTGTCATATGAATACATAAGGTTCACGGATGAAATCATCCGTGTGAGTTCGAAGGTCGGGCTTGATATGACCAGCGAGATCTCGGGGCAGAGGCTGCGATCTCAGCACTTCAGGAAGATGGGCTTCCAAAATAAGTTGACCTGCTTGCACGGCTTGTAGCGGCGAGACATGGAAGCGAACTCCAACTTCGTTTTGCGGTATTGGTCGTTCTTGAGCATTGGCAGCGTTGATTCCCGTCCTCGAATTTTTAATCCATTTGCCGATCGTCCGCACGTCGGGCGGTACCCAGTATCCCTCTGACCATGCAACGACTTGCTGGTTACGCCGACGATTACTCATCTCTAGCGCCAGGGATAACTCTTTCATATTGGAGCCCTGTGCGCATAGGTGTTCTTCGAGCACGGTCCCGACGCCACCACTTGCGAAAACCTTCCGTAGGTGAGCTTTCATATCTTCCACAGAAGCATCATTACGGCGAGCTGCTTTCGCACATGCGGCAGCCACAACGATACACGTTTCTTGGTGCTTTCGATCCAAGTCCAACATTGGTCCAGGACCTACCATCTCATTGAGCAATTGCAGGCTTTCTACCCGGCCGAAAGCTGATGATGGGATCACTCGATTTTCGGTGCAGGTGATCGAAACGCGAATGTCTAACAATTCGGCGACTTTGACGAAAAATTCCGCTGCCTTCAATGCAGAATCAAGGTCGTTTCCAATATTGCCGGCAGGACCTACGCGAAAATCAAATCCCGCCGTCGTTCCTGGCACAATCAGCTTTTTTGAAAGTAAGCTCGCCGTAGCCAATGGAACGTTGGCCATCATTTTCAATTTACGTCTCATTTGAATGAGCACTGCGTCCGCGGGACAAAATTCGATAGTTTGCTCCACATGCGCTATCCCGGCTCTTGCCAAAGCTGAAACAAAAGCATTCTCATCTAGCTGCGAGCGAAAGCTCGGCAACATCGCGAGGGTGTCGATTGCCCCCGCAATAGAGCCGCTAGCGGATATCTTGGGGACTCGCAAGCCGCTCGCCACCAACAACAACGGAGCGACAAGAGTGGTGAGTGAGCCCGCCCCACCAGTACTAGGACAATCGGCGAACGGACCCAGCTCTGCAGGCAGACAAAGGGTCTTGCCCGATGCAGCAATTGCCCGCGCAAGGTCAGCCGTTTCTTGAATCGTAAGAGTGTTGGAATACTGTTCTATAAGTTGCCTGGCTGCAACGGCAAGCTCGTCTCCGCAATCTTCACCTATTGATTTACAAAGCTTAGAAAAACTCATTGCGACGCCCCAAAGGGTAGCAAGAACTGATTCACGCGCGGGATCACGATTGTCGTGAGTACTGTGCGTGGCGTCTCATAGAGTAACGTTGCTCGTAGCAGACAATCCTTCCCTGTTGAACCTCTCTTCCTTCGATCCGGGACTAGTACGTAGCTCTCGAGTATCCGGCCTTTTGATACATTGCCCAGGACTTGGAGCTCCTTCGGTACGGATTGTCCGCGTTGAGGACTTGCGAACATCTCGAGCGCGAATGGTGTTCCCGCAATGGCTCGAAACTTATGTTCCTTCTCGTTATGCTCTATCAATGCGACAAACCCTCGATAGGGAAAAGAAACGTGTCTCAAACGATGAATCAATGTTTCAACTGAAGTATTGAAGCGATTTGCCAGCCAGAGAAAATACTGGGGAGTGAATTCGGAACATGTCTTGATTTGCTCAACGAGCAGTCGTGACGGTATTAGCAGCATTTCGGCGACGCGATTACATAAACTTTCCATTTCTCTAATCGCAGTTGATGTGCTCAAGTCAATTACCGGACGCAGCTTTCCATCTTCTAACGAAAGAAGAAATGCATGTCCTATTTCGTGGGCGATCGTAAACCTCATGCGCCGATCTAGGCTTCTGCCGCCATCGTTTTCATCAAAAAAGATACTCGTACACCGCTGCGCCTCGCTCTTTTTGCATCTGATGAGCATGTGTAGCTTATTATCGCATATCGCAAGCCCGCCATCACCAAGCATGGGACGGAAAGAAACTTGCCCGATGCCAGATGCGCGCGCAATTGGCCAAAGCGGGATTGGGAGGCACTGCATTGTGTAGCCAAGCGTAAGTATGCTGCAATGCTCGACGATGCGCTTACGCAAGGTTGGTGGGATTAGCGAGTTATTGCTCACGGCGTTGTAGCGTCGTGCAAAATCTTATCGATATCTCCAATGATGTCCTCTACC
>JBKJYI010000493.1:0-2509 GCA_046715855.1 Phycisphaerae bacterium | reverse complement strand
GTGTATGCGACGCCAGTGCTCGGTGACCGCGGCGCCATAGTCCTGCCAAAGTTGCTTCAATTCGGCATCGGGCATGCTGTTGACCCCGCAACCGATGCCGAGCACGGCGATGATGTTCGATGTGAGTGCGACGTTGCGGCCGCGACGGTGACGTGTGGTTGGCATTGGGTTAGTGGCTCCCCGATGGACGGCCGGCGGCGTCGCGCAACGGCTCGAGATCGAGGTTCAAAGACTTCAGGGCAGCCAACATCGCGGCCCGGCTATCACGTTCGATGACAGTTGCCGGATTCGGCCGCAACTGGCCGAACCGATCCATCGTGACCGCTCCATGCAGCACGATCAGCCCGCGTGCCTCGTGCATCCGATCGAACGCCTGCAGGGCCGTCTCCAGCAACAGCAGGCCGGCCGCGTCGCCGAGCTCGTACTCGCGAACCAGTTTTTTCCACCCAGGTGGCCGCCTCAGGGGACAGTCCCGCGGGTGGCGGTTTAGGGGTGGACTTTTTCA
Source organism: Phycisphaerae bacterium (assembly GCA_046715855.1). Classification (GTDB taxonomy): domain Bacteria; phylum Planctomycetota; class Phycisphaerae; order UBA1845; family UBA1845; genus CAZAMB01. The sequence goes on along the minus strand of JBKJYI010000493.1, from coordinate 2,004 downwards.
AAGTATTTCCTTGGTTTCGTTCGTGTGATGTTGCGTCGCGGTCCTGCGGTCCTTTTGCCCCATGACATTTGCATACCGCCCCCCTGAGTTATCGCAACTCTTCCAACGTGAGCCGAGCCGCGCTGCAGGCTTGCAGCTTCTCGACGGTCAACGCGTACACCGTGCCGGGATCAACTCCGTAGGCAGCGGCAGCGGCAATGCACGCGTCCTGGGTCAATTCGCCCGTGGCCAATAATTCTTCCGCGTGCTGGATCGCGCGAAAGAGGATCAACTCATCGTTCATCGCGGCTTCTCCGTTGTGAGGTTGCGCAGCGTCTGCACGGCTCCGTTCAGGTCTTTGGCGATGGTCGGCGCGTCTTCCTGCCACGACGAATCAGGCCAGCCATGCCGGCGTGCCAGTTCGTCGTACAGCCGCTTTGCCTCAGCCACCAGTTCGCGCTCGTGCCGCAACGCGGCGAGCAGCGCCGGCTTATTGCTGCGGATGACCGCACGGAATTCGTCGTTCAGCCGGGATGCGGGCGAGACGTGCAACACATCGCCGTCGGCGGTCAGAGTCAAGCCGGCATTGCGCAAACGCGTGAGCAGTTCACAGGTCATGTCAGTAGGTCTCGCTGTCCGCGGGAAACCCCGTTTCCAATGTTTCGCCTGTTTCGCTTCTTAAGGCAGCCGGTCCCAGATAGCGCCCCCAAGGGTCATGGAGATCTTCGGCGCGGTATCCCTTCATCGTCCGATCCCCTATGCGAACCTGTCTTGATGACACGCTATACGGTCTCAGGTAGGCAGCCAGTCGCAGGGCGTTTAGGGGCTTACCTCTCAAATCGCCCCACGGCGACTCATCGAGGGCGATGAGAGTTTCAAGAATGGTTTCAGTGAACAGGGAATCGTGTTCACCGAAGACAAGTCGTAGGTCGGCCAGCAACCGAACACCCAGGCTAGGAGAGCCTGCCTTAGCATCCGAAACAAGGGAAACAGCCGAAACCCGAGCGCGCTCGGGCCAGTCGCCACCGGCCGCGTCGGCGACGGCGAACAGCGCTTCCCATACATCCGCGTTGCGATCCGAGATGCCGGCCGGCATTTCGGGCCATACGTCGGAGAGACTTGCTGTTGCGGTCCACGCCCAAGCCGCTATCCGGTCGCGAATAGCATTGCCTTCCGCGGCGTGAATGCGGCGCCGGTATGGCTCGACACGCTCACTTGGACCCCGCCGGCGCATGCGGATGACAATGGATCGGCTCAGGATCGTGTCCGGCAGATTGCCTAACCCGGCGAGCGCGACGGCGCAATACGCCGGCAGCTCCTCCGTCATCACGGTCTTCCCGCGGATCACGCAGCGGCCGGCCATAGCGCCGCGACGATGGCCGGCGTTGAGCATGCCGCGTACTTCCTCGTTCTCTTTCGCCCGCGGACCGAAGAGGGTGTCGATTTCGTCGAACAGGATAGTAGGCAGTCCGTCAGGATCGGATACCCGACGGAACAGATATGCCGGGGTCGCGTTGACCGCTTCCACCGGACGCGGCACTAAGGTCTCGGAGATCTCCAGCGCACGCGTCTTGCCTGAACCCGGTTCGGGGCTCAGGAACGCGAGGCGCGGCGTCGATTCCCAAGCCGGCATCAAGTGCGTGTGCACAATCCACAGTGTGTGCGCAACCCTCGCAGGCTCGGACGGATAGGCCACGAACCTCCCGATGAAGTCGTACACGTCGCGCACCAGGGCGTCGACGTTTACGATAGTCACGGACGCCTTCGTCGGCTGCGGCGTCATTTGCGCGTGCGCTCGCTCGACCAGACTCAGGACACTTTCAGAGGACATGACGACCATCCTTGATTGCGACAATAAGTCGCGCGGCCGCCGCCTTGGCGCTCGCGATGTCAGCGTCGTTTAGGGACTTTCCGGTGCTGATGTCCTGCAGCAGCAAGGCGCAGATCCAACAATCGCGCTCGAACGTCGCGACGACCGGCGTCAACGGCGATGCGCGCGGCCGGCGTGAATGAACGTCCTGTGGC
>JBKJYI010000492.1:0-3484 GCA_046715855.1 Phycisphaerae bacterium | reverse complement strand
TCCTTGTCCTCGGTGCCTTCCACATAGATCTTCTGAAATTCGGCGTGCGCGTCGACGAAAGCCCGGGTGTACGTCCAATCCTTGCCGTGCCACCCTGCCAATCCCTTGGTGGGACCGGGATCAAGGCCCGGCAACGATAGCCCGTTGATACTCCCATCGCACCACTCCCGATGGCATGCCCAGGCCCAGCGTCCAATGTTTTCTTCGTAATAGATGGTGCGGGCGGGCGTAGGAACTCTGGATATGGGTCGAAGGTACGGCGAGTTGCTGGCAAATTGACCGGGCGGAATATGTGGGGCCACCGCACAATACCCGCCGCATCCGACCATAAACAGGTTGGCGGCGTAGCTAGTGCCGAAATGGTCGAACGATGATTGATCCGGATTGGCAAGCCAATCGGGGCAATGTGCGGCCTTAGGCGGACCATCGTCCGCCGGGCAACGAAATGCGTCCAGCTCCAGCATGGTGTCTTGTTGGGCGCCGACGCGATCGAAGGGCTCGGCGTGGTTGATGAATCCACCCGGGTAAAGGATCTCATTCAGGGGTCGGGTCGCAGGCCCAAAACCCGCATGGGTTCCGTATTTGCTTCCCAATTCGTTGGGGAAGCCAGAAAATGAAGGGCGGCCTATCCCGCTTTTTCCGCCCCATTCATAAGCGCCGATGAAAATCGGCTTGTTCGTATCCTGTTGATATTGCCTAGGGTGAACTGGAATACCATACCCATTTTCATCGCCGGACTCGTACACGGCGCTGCTGGAGGCAATGTTCTTGAGCCGCGAGAGGCAGACACTTTTCTTTGCCTGTTCCCTCGCCGCGCTAAGCGATGGAAGCAGAATTGCTATCAGCATCGCGATGATCGAAATCACGAGAAGCAATTCGATCAGGGTAAAGCCTTTTTTGGTGTGCATGCTGCCGCTCCCGGATCGACTGCACATTTTGAGGCCCCCGACTAGATTTGGTTCTTGTCCACTAACGCTGTGAACGTCGGACATTATCGTAGTCTACCGGCCGTTTTTCTGCAAAGGCGTTGATGCCTTCGCGGGTTTCGGGGGAGAGGTTGTGGATGGCGAGCCAGTCGCGGGCGTGGCCGACGGTAAGCGACCAGGAGAAATCGCGCCAGAAGTTGAGCTGCTGCTTGGTGTAGCGTGTGCACTCGGGCAGCTTGTTGATGAGCTTTTCGCACATGGCATCGACGGCCGTGTCGAGTTGGGCACGCGGGACGACTTGGTTGACCAGGCCCCACTCCAGGGCTTTGGCGGCGGGGACTTCCTCGCAGAGGAAGAGCATTTCGCGTGCGCGGCGGTCGCCGATAATCAGCGGGAGCCACTGCGTCGCCCCGCCGGCGGGTACGCTACCGCGGGCCGTGCCGACCTGGCGGATGATGATGTCGTCGGCAGCGATGGCGAGGTCGCAGGCCATGTTGAACTCGTTGCCACCCCCCACCACCATTCCGTTGAGGCGGGCGACGGTGACCTTGCCGATGTTGCGGAGTTTTTCGTGGGCCTCGATGAAGGCTCCCATCCACTTCCAATAGGCATTGGGCTTGTCGATGCAGTGCTCGGCCTGCTCCTTGAGGTCGGCGCCGGTGCAGAACGCTCGATCGCCCGCCCCGGTAAGGACCATGACACGGATGGAGTCGTCCCAGGAGACGTCTTCGAAGGCGCGGTAGAGTTCGCGTAGAGTAGGGAAGTCGAGGCAGTTGAGCATATCGGGGCGGTTGATAGTGACGACGGCGCGGTTGCCGTTTTTTTCGTAATGAATGTGCTCAAATTCGAGTTTGGACGCTGATTGCGCCGTTGGAAAATCCATGTCTTGACCTCGATCAGGGAATCACTTCGAAGGGCTTCTTGCCGTGCAGGCGGTAGATGCGAAAGTCCTCATCCAACGTCAAAATTCGTTGTATTTGAAGAGTTTCCGCCAGGCAAACTAGGGTGGCGTCGCCCAAGTCCATGGGCAAGTCGCTGTATTTCTCCATGAGCTTTTGCACTAGCGGTAATTTGGCTAATTCCAAGTCGCCGATCTGCAAAGCGCCGTCCAGCAGAAATTCCCAAAGTTTTTCCTGGCCCCTCCACCCAGAGCGGCCGCCAAGGATATGCATGGCCTCTCCGAGGGCGACCCAGGTGGTCAGGTACGGTGGAGAAATAAATGACACCGCGTCGCGGCATCGAGCAAAATCAACGTCGTCCGAATCCTGAAGGGCGATGAGCGGGCCAGCGTCAACCAGGATCAACGGTGTCGTCTCCGTTCATCCTTTTCCATGAGAAGGCGGGTGTATTCTCGTCCCGACTTTCGAGAGCTGATTCCTTTTTTTCCGCTGGGGACGCTCCCGATGTATGCGGCCAAGCGCGGATCCAGGCTATTTGCGAGCACTTTTTCGCACTTGGCGCGGACCGCGTCGCGGATGAACTCAGAAATGGGCTCGCCGCAGGCTTTCGCTGCTTCCTGGAGTTGCTTTTCCAATTGTTCACTAAAGCGCACGCTTCGCACATCGCACTCCTTGTATTACAATTTACAACGTGGTGTAATACAAGTCAACCTTGCTATGCGTTCAAGCCTGTTATCTTGCCGTGTTTTTCGAGCAGTTCGATGAGCATGACAGCGGCCTGTTCGGGCTTGACCTTGGAGGCATCGAGCACGAGTTCGGGTTTGGCCGGCGCCTCGTATGGGTCGTCGATGCCGGTGAAGCCCTTGAGTTCGCCGGCTCGTGCTTTCTTGTAGAGGCCCTTGGGGTCGCGCTGTTCGCAGACGTCGATGGGCGTGTCGCAAAAGACTTCGAAGAAGTTGCCTTCGCCAAGAGTGGCGCGGGCGGCGTCGCGATCTCCGCGGTAGGGGCTGATGAATGAGGTCATGGTGATGATGCCGGCGTCGACAAAAAGCTTGCCGACTTCGGCGATGCGGCGGATGTTCTCCTTGCGGTCGTCGGCGGAGAAGCCGAGATTCTTATTGAGGCCGTGGCGGATGTTGTCGCCGTCGAGCACGTAGGCAAGGTGACCTCGCTGGACAAGGGCGTGCTCGAGGGTATAGGCCATGGTGCTTTTGCCGGAGGCGGACAGGCCGGTGAACCAAAGGAGGACGCCCTTTTGCTTGAGCAGTTTTTCGCGTTCTTCGCGGCTGACGTGTCCCTCGTGCCAGGTAATGTTGGTTGCTTTGATTGTGGTCACAATTTCCCTCTCTCTATGAATTCCTCGAATATCTTGAACCGGGGCGAGTATAGGAGCAGTGGCCGGGGCCTACAAGGCGACCGGAGCACTCCGGTTCCGCCGCCCAAAAAGCCCTGTATGATCCGATAATGAAGCGTATGTACGGTCTTCCGATGTCAGCGCGTCGCCACCACCTGCTTGTGGCGCTGTTGTGGGTTTTTCTGTCGAGTTCTGGCCAGGCCCAGACGCTTCCCAATGGGGTAGCCAGCGGGGATGTTGATCAGAGGTCCGTGGTTCTTTGGACACGCAGCACCGCCTTGGGACGGATCACTTTCGAGTACACC
>JBKJYI010000491.1:0-2963 GCA_046715855.1 Phycisphaerae bacterium | reverse complement strand
CTCTCGGGGGGCATGTGGACGGGGGTGCTCATCGCGATGGCCTTGGCTTGCGTGCCGGAATTGCTCAGCGCCGATGAGCCGACGACCGCGCTGGATGTGACCATTCAGGCTCAGATTCTGGATTTGCTGCGCGAAATCCAAGGCAGAAGCGGGATGAGCATCTTGCTGATCACACACGATCTAGGCGTAGTGGCTGAGCTGGCGGACTATGTTTATGTGATGTACGCGGGCCGGGTCGTTGAGCATGCCCATACCGAGGCGCTATTCGCACATCCGATGCATCCGTACACGCAGGGATTGTTTCGCTGCACGCCGCGGCTTAGCGATTCCGCTTCTCGGCTAGAGGCCATACGCGGAAGCGTGCCTGATCCGGCAGAGTTTCCCGGTGGTTGCCGGTTTCATCCGCGATGCGGTGTTTCGATGCGCGGCGCGAGTGACACGAAGCGGCACTCGGTGACGATTGCGGGCGGGGAAAGCGTGCTGAAACGATGCGCGGAGGAACTTGCAGGCGAGCCGTCGGGCGTGCCGCAACTTCGGGAAGCAGCGAACGGTCATTTCGTTTCGTGCTGGGAAGCGTAGCGGTCCATTCCGCGAGAGTACACTCGTGGGGGCCATGGCCAAGCGACGCGCGCCATGCTGCCTCGATCGCATGCCGGCGCCCGATCAGGCTGGGCTTGGGCATTGCACCCGTGAATTCACACAGTCGCACATTCCAATGGATGAACGCTTAGATATCGGGTTCGGGGACTCGGGGGCCAGGCGGCGGAGTTGGCGGGATCGCGAGGACGTCGCGCATGGTGTAGAAGCCGGCGCCCTGTTGAATGATCCACTGGGCTGCACGCAATGCTCCCGTGGCGAACGCGTCGCGGGAGTGGGCGGTGTGGCGGATGGTGATTGTTTCGCCGGGACCGGAGAGATGGATTTCGTGTTGGCCGACGACGTCGCCCATGCGCACGGCGTGGACTGCGATTTCGCCCTCGGCCCTGGGGCCGGCTTTTCCGTGGCGGCCAAAGATGAGCTTCGAGTTTGAAGCGGTCTTTACGTTCCGGGCGCGCTGAAGTTCCTCCACAATGGCGATGGCCGTTCCGCTGGGCGCGTCCACCTTGTTGCGATGGTGTGTTTCCACAATCTCCATGTCGAAGCCATTGCCGAGCTGGCGAACCAATGGGTTCAGTATGGCGAGAATGGCATTGAGCCCGACGCTGAAATTGGCGGCGAATACGATGGGAATGAGATGAGCGGCTTCGCGAATTCGATCCATCTGATTCTTGCTCTGCCCAGTGACGCCGATGACCATAGGAATTTCGCGGCGTTCGCAAAAGCCCAACCAGGCAGTCGTGCCCAAAGTGGTGGAGACATCGACAAGAACATCGCACGCCGCTTCGAGCTTATCGGTCAGAAGAATGTCGGGGCCGCCCGCGTGAACCTTCTGGCCGACTTCCGGGCTGGAAGGGGCGACGAGGCCGGCCACGATTTCGACGTCGGAAGTTCGCGCGGCGAGATCAAGAATGCAACGGCCCATGCGTCCGCTGGCGCCGGCCACAGCGATGCGAATCATGCGGGTATGATAACACAACAAGTCGAGGTTGGACGAAAGAAAAGAAGAATGCATGGCGGCGCTTCGCTTGGCCATGCCACCCGTCACACTAAAACTGACGGCAGCCTTAGTCGGCCGGCACCATTTTGTGGACGCGACCGGTCGTGCCGGTGGGGCCGCCGACTTGGGTTGTCAGGACGTAGACTTCGCCGTCCAAGTCCTGGCCAAAGCCGAGGAGGTTGGCGCCAATCCCGCCATCTTCGTTCCCGTCCACGGTGAGATTGCGCATAGTCCAGTCTCCAGCCGAGTTCTCGCCGGCGACGAACAAGCGTCCCGCAGGAGATTGGAACGAGGCGCTGTAATCGCCGAAGATGTACTGCCCTTCCAAGGCCGGTATCGCTGAACCTCGGTAGACATAACCGCCGATGACGACAACGCCGACAGCATCATTGTTTTCGTCGAAGTGTGGATACTCCAATATGGGGTCGATCAGCAGGCTTCCGTCGGCGCCTGCATCGGAGCAGCTAGTGGGCGGCGTACCCGGCGTGTCGGGGTCGAAACAACTCGAAGCCTCCTTGATTCGCCACCCGTAGTTCCCACCCCGAGTGACGATGTTGACCTCTTCGAACAAATTCTGCCCGGCGTCGCCGACAAACAGCCGCCGGCTGCCACCCTGATCGAATGACGCACGCCACGGGTTTCGCAAACCTAATGCCCAGATTTCGCCCAGAGAGTCGTCCTGATCCGCGAATGGGTTGCTGGATGGTATTGAATATGGATTTCCAGAATTGATGTCGATGCATAAGACCTTCCCCAGCAGGGTAAGGCGGTCCTGCCCGTTACCGATGAGCGGATTGTGTCCGAGGCCGACGTCGTTAGCCCCCCCACCGTCGCCGACCGTTATATAAAGGAAACCGTCTGGTCCGAAAGCAAGCTGGCCACCGTTGTGGTTAAACTGCGGCTTGTCGATGGTGAGCAAAACCTGTTCGCTTGCGGGATCGGCCTGACCGGGGTCGTCGGAAACTTGAAACTCCGAGATGTGCGTCTGCGAGTCGAAACCGGCGGGGGTGTCGGGCCCAGGCGGTGCGGTGTAGAAGACGAAGAACCGGCCGTTGTCGGAATAATCGGGGTGAAACGCCAGTCCGAGCAAACCACGTTCGTCGAAGTCCGTCATCAGGTCGACAAGGCGATCTCGAATGTCGAGGAATGGCTCGGCGGCGAGTTCGCCATCGGCATCGATGATGCGGACCAATCCGATCTGGTCCAACACGAAGAGGCGATCGGTACCGTCGGGGACAGGGACCAAGCCTACCGGCGAGGTAAGACCCTGGGCGATGACTCCTAGCTCGACATCATCATTGCTGTTGTCATTTCCGTTCCCGTTGTCATTGCCATTTCCGTTGTCGTTGTCGTTATCGTTATCGTT
>JBKJYI010000490.1:0-20546 GCA_046715855.1 Phycisphaerae bacterium | reverse complement strand
AGCCCGTGCCGTTCTCCATGACCTAGCTCATGAGAGCGGAGTAATCGGTGCTGATGTCCATGTCCGACAACCTCAAAAGGATGGTGAAGCCCATGACCCGCTCGAACCACCACACCCAGTAGTTCATCTCGCCGAGGTAGACGTTGGTAACAATATGATCAATGGCCGCGATGCCCACCGGCGTGGAGCCCTGCGCTTCGATTGGTTTGAAAAACGGAAAGGTGCCCTTGTAGCGCGTGCGATCGACGAAACGGAATACCACGTCACCGGCATATTTGATCGTTCCGGTCACGAAGGTGCCGTGCTCGTCCTTTACAGACGTGGCCGGCTGTAAGACAGTCGCGCCGCGCTTTTTCGTTTCCGCCAGCGCGCTCTCAACGCTTTGCACGCTCAGTCCGATGGCCTTCACGCCGTCGCCGTGCAGTGCGCAATGGCGCGTGATTTCGTGATCGGGGCCGTATGCGCTGCTGAAGATAAAACGTGCGTTGCCCTGCTCCATCAGGTAGCAGGAACGGTCACGACATCCGGTTTCCAGCCCGGCTTTGGCGACCGGCTTGAAGCCAAACGTCTTGTCGTAAAAGTGCGCCGCCTGCCGGGCGTTGCCGACGTAAAACTCAACGTGGTCGTACCCCTTGATGGGGAGGAAATCTTCGCCCATGTGCCGTGCTCCAAACACCAAACGAACAAAATGCTTTGCCGCTCCATCACTCGGAATTGTATCAAAATCACTCCAATATCCTTTGGAAAGTTCGGCTCCCGGAAGCTGTTGCCGAAAAAGACAATGCATTCGGTCATCCCAATGGTTATAGAAATGAAAGTGGACCAGAACTCCGATCGCGCGGGAATTCTCGCTGATCACATCCTTCAGTTTGTTGCAATCGTCGCGATATTGATTTCCGCTATCCGAATAATTCATCCCTAATTCGACATACGTCGGATGATCTGGAAAATCGATCTTGAGGTTCACCCGGCGACGTCCAAGAACCGAAGCATCAGGGGTTACGATTTCGCCGAAATTTTTCTGCAGATAGTGATGCATCTCTTTTTGTATTTCGTGTACAAACCCAAGGTCCGAAGTTTTTTGGAAAGTTCTTTGCTTCTTCTCATGCGCGATGAAATGAGCAAAACCATTAGAGGCCAAGAACCTCAGCGCGTCGTCAAATTTCTTAATCACGTTTTGAGCAGTGGCCGGTATAGCTGAACTTGTGTTCATAGAAGACTTTCGATTCGATAACAGGTGGACAATTCATGACTCGTGGTCGCGTCACCAGACAATCCGCAACCCGAGCTTCTCCCGGTACTCCTCGGCAACGCGGTTCGCGTATTCCGCCAGTTTCTCAACGTCGTTGTCAAACTGGGCGCTCAGTTTCTCACGCACTTTTCGTATTTCCTCAACCGGAGTTTCTTCTTGTTTACGAATCGATGGCTCAACTGCGCTCATGGATTACTCCTGAAACAGGTCCGGCATGTCCCGCTCGATAGGCGCAAATATCGGTTGAACGGCTTGGTTTTTCGCCAGTGTTAGATGTCGAGGAAAATGCATAAGCAGGACCATCGTCTCGCGGCTAAATAATGGGCGAAATCAAGAACCGTCGTAGGCGACCCAGAAAACCTAATTTCCGTCCAAACGCGAGACGAACGAAATGCCTTACCGATTTGTCGTGCGGTAAGACCCGACAATCCCGCCAGTATCGTTTCGAATCGCATGGTAGGTTCGCAAATGCCCGGTGCAGGGGCCTTTCGCCTGGATTATGGTGTAGGTGGATAACAACACCGATGGCTCCCGGTTCGTTATCAAGCCTTTCCTCGAGTTTTCGGAATCCTCTTTATACTTTCCGCCCGAATAACCATTCCCTAGCTCTATATAGGTTGGGCAATCGGGTAGTTCGATGCCCAAGTCGTTGCGGCGCCGGTCCTTGGCCCGAACTGAAAGCCGAGGTTGGTTCTGTACGCGGTCGCCGAAATGCTTTCTTAAGGCAAAAAACATGTGGTTGTGAAACTCCGGCTGCTCAAGTCCAATACTCTTAACTTTTTGAAGGACCCTCTTTCTCGTGTCCCACTTCTGGACCAACTTGAAATCAGCCAGCTTAATCAGTTCCTCATCGATTTTCGCAAGCACCTCTGAGGCGAACTTCGGGCAGATGTTGATCCCTGATTTCGGATGTGCCATAAGTTCACCCCAGTATCATATCCGAGGTCCTGCCTGACCGCGTGCTTACGCACGCGATGAAAAAGCTCGTTTTTGAATAGACCTTGGCCAGTTGATTATAGCTCAGAAAAAGGAGTTCTGACAACTGTACGCAGTCGCCGCCCTTAACTCTAATCACAAAATCCCCGCGTATTGATCGAGAGCCTGGGGATTGGCGAGGGCGTCCTTGTTGGTGACGGGCTCCCCGTGGATCATGCGTTGGACGGCGAGTTCGACTTTTTTGCCGCTGATCGTATAGGGGATCGCCGTTACCTGCTTGATGTGCCGGGGAACGTGGCGCTTGGTGGCGCCGTCGGCGATGCGTTTCTTGATCTTCTCGGTGAGAGACGAATCGAGCTTCACGCCTTCACGCAAGACAACGAACAGGCAAATTTCCACGTCCGCGTCGGACGTGTTCTTGCCAACCACGACACTATCCACGATCTCCTCGATGGATTCGACCTGGCGATAGATTTCCGCCGTGCCGATGCGCACACCACCGGGATTGAGCGTGGCGTCGGAGCGGCCATAGACGATGACGCCGCCGTGCTCGGTGATTTCGACGAAGTCGCCGTGACGCCAGACATCCGGGTAAACGTCAAAGTAAGCCTTGCGGTATTTCGAACCGTCGGCATCGTTCCAAAAACCCACCGGCTGCGAGGGGAACGGCGAACAGCAAACCAGCTCCCCTTTCTTGCCGGTCACCGACCTGCCCTTTTCGTTGAAGGCATGCACGTCCATACCCAAGCCGATGGATTGAATCTCGCCCGCATAGACCGGCAGCATTGGATTGCCGAGCATGAAGCAACTGATGATGTCCGTGCCGCCGCAGATGCTTGAAAGCTGAACGTTTTTCTTTACGTGTTCGTAAACCCAGCAGAAGTTTTCGACGGTCAGCGGAGAACCAGTGGAAAGCACAGCTCGCAACTTGGAAAGATCATGCTGCACACCGGGTTGTAAACCGGCTTTTTCGCACGCGGTCAGGAATTTCGGACTCGTCCCGAAAACGGTCATGCCAAGGCGCTCTGCCAGTTTCCAAAGTCGGTCGCTCGCGGGATAGGTGGGGCTGCCTTCGTAGAGCACGACTGTTGCGCCGACGCCCAGCGAGCTGACCAGCCAGTTCCACATCATCCAGCCGCAGGTGGTGAAGTAAAAGATGACATCGTCACGCCGAAGATCGCAGTGAAGCATGAGCTCCTTCATGTGCTGGAGGAGCGTGCCGCCCTGGCCATGAACGATGCATTTCGGCATGCCGGTCGTACCGGATGAGTACATGATGTAGAGCGGGTGATCGAAAGGAACTTGCTCGAAAATAAGCGGTTCGCCGCCCTGCTGATGAACGGGAATTTCAGGGGAGCGATGCGAGCCGGCGGGCGAAGCCCCTGGCGATGGATGATCGGCGATAACCGCTTCGCCGCCCTGTTCGCGCACATAGAGTTCGGGGGCGCGTTGGGACCCGGCGGGAAAAGCCCGCACTACTTGCGATGCGTCCTCATTCGGCCGGTTGCAGGACGGGCTCTGCCCGCCGTCACAAACAAACTCCTGCCAGGTAATTGCGCCGCGAATCGATCCGAACTTTGGATTAGTGCCTATGAATGGCACCACGACGACGTGCGCAATGCTCGCAATTCGCTCGGCAATGCCGCGGACGCGTTCAAGCAAGTCGATGGTTTTGCCGTTGTACGAGTAAGCGTCCGCGGCAAAAAGAACTTTTGGCTGGATTTGTCCGAAGCGGTCGATCACGCCGTCGATGCCGAAGTCCGGGGAGCACGAAGAAAAGACCGCCCCCATGCTTGCGGTCGCGAGCATGGCGATGACTGTTTCCGGGATGTTCGGCATGAACGCGCCGGCGCGGTCACCGCGCTGCAGCCCGGCCTTTCGAAGCGCGCCGGCCAGCGCTGCGACTTCGGCGCGAAGTTGTCGATAGGTGACGGTCCGTGTGCGGCCAAGTTCATCTTCCGCCTCGATGGCCACGCGGTCGTCATCGAAGCGGAGCAAGTGTTCGGCGAAATTAAATTCGAGGCCCTCGAACCACTTGGTGTGCAGCATGCCACTGCCGGATTCAACGGACGTGGCCGGGCGGCTGAACTTGATTCCGGCGTAGTCAAACATCTCGCCCCAGAATCGCCCGCGCTGCGTCACGGACCAACTGTGCATCGAAGCGTAGTCAGGACCAAACCCATACTTGGCAGCCGCGTTGCGCAGGAACGAATGCATTTGTGAATGGGCAATGTGATCGTCATCGGGCTCCCAAAGCTGGACGGTATTAGTCATGAGATTCATCCGGAGGGAAATCGAGATCGAACAGCGTGGGCTGCGCCTGTCCAACCGAGGACTCTCGCTGCGGACCCAAGGGATCGCACGGGGAAACGGTCAGTGCGTTCATGGAGACACAAAGCAAAGTGCAAAGATCGGCGATCTTCGCCTGCGGATCAAGCCATTGCGAATATCGGTCAGGCGAAACGATCGCCGGCATGCGATCATGATAACTGATCACCGGCTCGCTGGCGGTTGTAGTGAGAATGGTAAAAGCGTGAAAAGGCTCGCCCGCTTCGCCCTCGAAAGGGTTCCATAGGCCGGCGAATGCCAAAAGTCCCCCGCCGGGCCTGCCAAAGCGATAGGGACGCTTCCTTCCTTGCTCGGAACGCCATTCATAAAAACCCCTGGCCGGAACGAGACAGCGTCGATTTTTGAACGCTTGAGAAAACACGACTTTCTTGTGGGCCGTCTCGGCACGGGCATTGATCAATGGTCTGCCCGTATTTGCATGGGATGGAAAGCCCCAACGCATTAGCTCCGCTTCGGGACGATTCGCCTCCCGAGCGTGTACCACTAAGCACGTTTCGGTGGGAGAAATGTTCATACTGGGTGAAAAATCTGGCACATCGATAAGGTGGAACTCCTGAATCAGCTCGTCACTGGAAGCGATTAAGGTGTAGCGGCCACACATGGTTTGATTTTACATAGATGGGGATCGGGAGACGAAACGATTGCCGGGGAGTTGCCTGATGAGCCCGCGGATTTGGAGTGATGTCAGCGCCGTAATGACTGCGGCAACGTTTTCGCCAGTGGATTGGCAGACGGCGTCCACGCTTTCGGTGCCGGCGATGACGGCGTCAAAGACGGAGCGTTGTAGCGGGGAAAGACTGCGCAGAAGGAGTCCGTCGGCATCGGCCTCTTTGACGATGCCGCGAGCGTCTTCTATTGGCGCGCCGTGGCCCATGAGCTCGCCGAGGCCTTTGAGCTCATCGAGGATGTCTTCGAGACACGTGACGAGCTTGGCTTCACTCCGCTGGATGAGGCGATTGCTCCCTGCGGCCTCGGCGCGGTCGACGGCGCCGGGGAGGGCGAAGACTTCGCGATTGTAGTCGGTGGCCGCTTCGGCGGTGATGAGTGCCCCGCTCCCGTGGCCGGCCTCGACGACGAGCACGCCGAGCGAGAGGGCGGCGATGATGCGGTTTCGGCCGGGGAAGTTCTTGCTGTCGGGGGCCACGTCGATGGGAAGTTCACTGACCAGTGCGCCGCTTTTGATCACTTTGTCGGCCAGGTCAGCGTGTTCTTCCGGGTAGAGGTGAGCCAGGCCGTTGCCGAGGACGCCGATGGTGCGCCCGCCCGCGCGAAGGGCTCCCTGATGGGCGAAGCCGTCCACTCCGCGGGCGAAACCCGAGACAATGGTGAAGCCGGCGCCGGCAAGAAGTTCGCCGAAGCGCATGGCTTGCTCGCGGGCGTAATGAGAGCAGCGGCGCGTTCCGACGATGGCGACAGCGATGCCGTCGGTTGGTTGAAGGTCGCCGCGAACGTAAAGGCAGGTGGGCGGATCGGGCACGTGGAGGAGCGGCTTGGGATAGTCTTCGTCTTCGCGGCACAGAATTCGAACGCCGCACTCGCCCGCTCTTTTGATTTCGTTTTCGACTGCGGTGTCGTCGCGGGCCTGCAAAATCCCTTCGGCCACTTTCGGCCCGACGCCATCGACGCGCTGCATCGCCCCTGCCGAGGCCTTGAGCACCGAATCAATGTCGCCGAAATGTTCGACGAGCTTCCGAAACCGCACCGGCCCCACGCCGGAAGCCAAATGCATTTGCAAGTATTTGCGGGCAACATCCGAAATCATCGCGCTCATTGACGGACGCTCTGCCGGCGGCTGGCTTCGTAGCGGGCGATTTCTTCCTTGAGTTGGTTAATGAGCTTTTTGAATGAGAACAGTGTCAATTCCCGAATGCGAGGCTCGATCGTTTCGTCTTTCCTCCGGGCCTCATAGCGTTCCTCTAGTTCGAGAAGTTTAACTTTTGTATTCGCCAACTCCGTGTCATTTTGCAGGGTCATATGACCACCTCGATCATTCCCTTGCGCGACCAGAGCCGATCGTGAGCAAAAAACCCTTTTGTGAAGTAATCCACGTCGCTTGGGTCGGCGAAGGAGATATCCACGAAGGGCAGCCCCTTCTTGAGTTCCTCTTCCGCGATTCGATCGAGTGCTCCGCCGGACTTCAAGACTAAAGCACAGTCCACGTCGTTCGGTTCTATTATATCAGTGACGAAGCTCCCATTCAAAATTATGCGTTTAACGCCCGCTTTCACCGCCAAATCAACCATCCAGCGCAGCGACTCCATCTGCACCCGGCGGAGTTCGGTGCCGATCCCGAATCGGGCTTCAATTTCCGATAACGTAGCGCGATGAACGCCTTCCGGAAGGTAACCGTTCTTGTTGAATGGCGGGATCATGGCAGGGCCTGACGGACTGATGGCCCGGGCTCGATGATGGAACCCGGGCCACCTTCCAAATTGAATTTGCTACTTGATTTCGAGCACCAGGGAGTGTGTGTCGCCGCCCACGTTTTCCACGGCGTGCGTCAAAGGCTCGCTCCACGTCGCCTCGCCGGCTTTCATGGTCCGTTCGTCCGTCTTGTCGCCCACCGTCATCTTCGCCTTCGCGTCTTTCAGGGCGTAGGTGACATAGGCCGGGTGTGTATGCTTGGCCATTTTAGCGCCGGGCTTCATCTTGGCCTCAATGAGTCGAACGCGATCGTTTTCGAAAACGACCTTGCTGGTGTCTGCGGCCGCTTTCATTTGATCGTCTCCGGCCGGAGCCTTGCCCGTCGAGCCCGCGGGCTTCTTGAGTTCGAAGATCACGAATTTCAATTCGCCCGAGCCGACGTTCTCAGGCTGGTGGGTTTCCGCTTTGGCGTAGGTGGCTTCGCCCGCCTTCATCTCGACCTCTTTGGTTTTACCGGCGGAGTCCGTGAACTTCACCTTGCCCGCGGTGATGTGGTACACCACATGATCGGGATGCGAGTGCATGGCGATTTTTTCGCCGGGCTTCACGGTGAGGTTAAGCACCCGCACGGAATCGTTTTCCAAGGCAACCTTGTAGTTGTTGGGCGCGACTTTGACGGGGTCCTGGGCCAAGGTCACACGGGAGCAGAGGGCCACCGCAACGATCGTTGTAACTCGCAGAGACTTCAATCCAAAAGAAACCTTCGACATTTCAAATCTCCATTTGTTGATCACACAATTCGAACGGCGACCGACGCCGTCCGGGGGCAATTATCATTTATCTATTCAGGGCGGCCAAGATCTTCGCTTTCCGAGGGCGCCGTGAAAATGTACGCATGGTTGAGTGCGCTGACCCCGTGCGCCGCCCGGTCACGCTCCCCCGTACCGTCAACTCGATACAAAAACGCCGCTTCACCGGAACCGCCGAGACCACCGTTTTCGGGTTGCCACACTGCACAATAGGTCACTTGTCCTTCGAAACTCACGCGACAAGCTCCAACTTCCGTGGTCGTACCCGCTACCGTATCGATGTCCGTCATCGGAATATCAAGTTCCACAGTCGGTCCGCTGAAGCTGACGGCCCCTGAAGGGACCGGGTCGCCGAATTCAGCCCCGGCCACGCACCCCTCGGTTTCCTCCGAAAAACCGGTCGCATCTGATGCGCCTTGCACCTGTGTGCCGAATCCGCTGACAAGAAGGAGAGGAGTCGGAAGTTGACCAGACGCGTCGATGGAGGCAGTTGCGAGCAGGATTGCAAGAAGCGGCACGCTGGTGATCGCCCATTGGGAATCGTCGGCTGCGGCGAGATCGAGGCTCTTGGGGCAGGATTCAAGGCGGACCAGGCGGAATGAAACATTCTGGGAATCCTGCGTTTCACCATCGATAATCAGCGTAAGTTGCGGTCCCTCAAGGTTGCAGTTGACAGGTCCGGCGGCGGTCGCCGCATCGCAGATTGTCGCGGTCAATTGAACCGCGACACTGCGCCCGCGCCAATCGACGAACTCAGCCTTCACGACCAGCACATTGTCTTCGAAAGTGATCGAGGCAGTCGAAAACTCAAAGCCCAGCGTCACGGGCTCGGGCTCTTCAAGGGGCTCGTCGATGGAAATCGACTTGGAGGCAGCGACGTATTCGATGGTGTTGCCATATCCGCGGATGACCAGGATTGGACCGGCCTCGTCCGGTCCGGACACGGTTCCGGAGAGAAGTGCCCAGACTTCGTCCGCCGCAAAGAGACCGGGCACAGGACCATGCTGGCCGGTACCGTTGCCGGTTCCCGGCACGACTGGGTTGCAGCTTGTTTCCATGAAAACAAGCACCCACAAGAGATGGATACAAGAAACACGGATTCGCTTCGACAGAAACCGGCTGCTGGACGGAATCATTTTCTTCATCAACAGTTCCCTTCATTCGATTTGTTTGGATGACGCGGTCAAGAATGTGACCGAAATGGCAAGTTAGTGCAAGAGAGCGAAAGTTTCTATTGGCGGAGTACTTCGTTAAAGTCCCAGCAAGTTGCCAACGTGTCAGCAAATAATTTGGATTTGCCAGCGATTCGCTTCGAAAGCTGTCGGTATGTTGGATGATGCTCGATCAGATGCTCCCGCAGAACGCATGCCACTCCGGCTCGCATGTCCGCATCTTTGCTCGTGCCATAATTCTTTACTATGTCCCAAATCTGCTCGGGACTGTTTCGGATATCCTCGCCCAGGAGAATCAACGCCTGCCAACGGCAATCGTTGTCGCCATCGTCAATCATCCCGCGCCCAATTGTCAGATAGGAACTTAGCTTGCGGGACCCAGCTTGTCGCCGCATTAGCATGAGCGCCAGCAACCTCTTATCCGCAAATGAACTTGCCGCCATCCTCCGAAGTTCCTCCAGGGGAACATGTTTGGACGCGCGTGCTTTCTTCTCGATTCGGGCTAGGCGAGCTCTCGACATTCAATTCTGTTTCGCGATCCAGGCGCGCATGCGGGTTTCGAGGGTATCGATGGGCATGGGGCCCCCGGAGAGCAAGGCGTCATGGAACGCGCGGAGGTCGAACTGGTCGCCCAGTTTTTTCTCGGCTTCGGCGCGAAGGGCAAGGATGCGCAGCTCGCCGATCTTGTAACCGATCGCCTGGCCCGGCCAGGAAATGTAGCGGTCCACTTCGTTGGTGATGTCCACCGCCGCGAGGCTCGTGTTTTTGGCCATGAACTCGATAGCCTGCGCGCGGGTCCAGTTTTTCGCGTGGATGCCGGTGTCCACCACCAGCCGGCAGGCCCGCCACATTTCGAACGTCAGTTGGCCGAAACGGTTATACGGGCCTTTATAGCCATCGATTTCGTAGCCGAGTTTTTCGGTGTAAAGGGCCCAGCCTTCGACGTACGCGGTATAGCCGCCGTATCGGCGAAACTTCGGTAGCGACGTATTCTCCTGATCGAGTGCGATTTGCAAATGGTGGCCCGGCACGGCCTCGTGGTAGGTCAAGGCTTCGAGCGTGAACTTGAGCCGCTCCTCGGGCTTGTAGGTATTAATGTAGTAGTAGCCGGGGCGCGAACCGTCCTCGGGCGGCGGGTTGTAGTAGGCGACGGGCGAAGCAGGAGCGCGGAAGCTTTCGATTTCTTTCATTACGCAATCGGCCATGGGCAGCTTGCCGAAGAGCTTGGGCATCTGCGACTTGGCCCGCAAGAGGATGCTGCCGGCCGTGTCGAACAGTTCATCGCGCGAGGCGAAACGGAACTTGGGGTCGGTGCGCATTTTTTCCAGGAAGGCGTCGAGCGAGCCGGGGAAGTCAACCTCTTTCTGGATTTTGGCCATTTCGCCCCGAATGCGTTCGACTTCGCTGAGTCCCAGAGCGTAAACGTCGTCAGGCTTGACCGTGACAGTGGCGTTGAGAGCAGCAAGTTTTTCGTACATGGCCGGTCCACCCGGTATGGCGATGAGACCGACAGTGTCACGGCACTTAGGCAAATATGTTTCTTTCGTATAGGTCAAGAGCTTGCGATAGGCGGGAACAGCCGCGTTGCTTATCGCCAAGCTGAGCAATGATTCAATCTCATCTCGGTTTTCCTCGGGTATGACACTCAGCTTTTTCACTGCATCGTACAGCGGGCTCAGTTTGGGATCGTCCACTATCTGATGTTCGAGTTGAGGGATGACTTTGGAAACTATGACACGCGGAGACGTGATGCCAGTTGAAAGGCCCTCCTCAAGGTTGATCATGATTGAAATGACTTGTTCCTGAAAGGCGCGAAGGCGCGCGATGTAGTCTCGAAAATCTTTTTCATTGCGTAGTGGCTGCGAAACGAGAAGCAATGGCAGCCGCAGATGCGGACCCTCCAGCGGCTCGAGAACGAGGAGCCGATCGATTTTCAGACTCATTCGCGTAAGGTCGTCCTCGATTGCGCGTTGCAGGAGAGCGTGCGTAAGTTTCGATTCCTCGTTCAAGTCTTTCGTTTGGACCCCGCGCAACTCCTCCTGCAAGGATTTGAGTTCGGACGCGAAGCGCCCCTCCGCGGCAGCGCTCAAATCGTCCAGCTGATCGTTGAATCGATAGTCGCCGATTGCAGTTGCGCGCGTCGGCGCGCGCCGCATCGATATGTCCCAGTAACGGTCGGCGGCCTGGTCCAGGTCGGCCTGCTGAGCGGGAGCCGGCAAGGCCCAGCAAAAGCCAGTTGTGAAGCTGAAAACCTTCGCCAAAATCAGGAGTTTTTCATGCACCATGAAGCCCTCGTTACGGTAAGAGTCTCAAATCCAACGTGGTAAGCGGAGAGATCATGATGATCGCGTATGAACTTTTGTGCAATTTTCGTTCGTGTCGCCGCCGATCCGACGCTGCTTCACCTGGAGCGGAAAGATCATGAATTACCGTACCTTACGTGAATAGTAATTCATCCAAAACTTCTAGATTACGGGATTACCCTAATTGACTCATGTTTCCTAAATGTGTTTTCTTGTTGACCTCCGCCGGGTGAGTGGCGATAATCCGGGCGTACAAGCCAGGGCGACGGATAGCCCCGAGCAGCCAAAAACGAGGGTTCCACTGGGATTGGCCTCATAAGTTTTCGATCCATCCCCCACGATTTGCCCAGCGTGAACCAACCAGCCGGAAAGTGACAAGCCGAACCAGACGGGACGCGGCAACAACGTAACACGGACTTACCTTAACACGAAGTGCCCCAAGGGCGCAGCGTTACGGGCACGAAGCCTTTTACCGGCCTAGAGTGTAGTCCTTTTACTTTTAGGACCTGAGAACCCAGATTCGGCTTGGAGTTGGATAGCCGATATCGAACTCTCCTAACCGGGGATTCGGTAGTTTGGGGGAAGAAGCCTGGTTATCAGAGGGGAAGAGAAGCATGTTCAAGACTCGGTATGTTTTGCGCGGATATTCTTTTTGCCTGGCGATGGCAGTGCCGTTTTTGCACGGCTGCGGAAACTCCGCATTGCGGGATGCCAATAAGGGCGGCGATGCCGCTGACAATACTCTTAGCTCCACGATCGAAGATCCCACCTGGGGGACTTTCGAGCTTCTGGCGACCGGACAAAATCCAGAGACTGGCAAGCACGACTTTGTGGTCCGGTCCATGCGGTCGGTCACCAAAAATCAATTCCGCTTCGTCTGGGATTTCGGAAACGGACCGGCGGGAGAAGGTCTGCAGCAGTCATACGGATTTGACGAAAACGGGACCTATCTCATCACGGTCACGGCTTATACACCCGATGACAGCATCGCCTTCGTGCTCAAGCTGACCATCGATATTGGAGTCGTCAACAATCGAGCTCCGATCGCGCAAATCACTTCTGACGAGCAAGCCTCCGAGAACGACCTCGTCTTTCTCTATGGCGGAGGCAGTTCCGACCCCGATGGCGATGACATTACCTATCAGTGGGTGCAACTTTCCGGCCCGCCGGTCCAGATCCTCCATGCCAACGAGGCCAGCGCCAGCTTTGTGACGCCGCAGGTCGATGAAGATCAAGAGCTCGGATTCCGCCTCAACGTTAGCGACGGCGAGCTTACCGGACACAGCGACGTAGTCGTTCTGGTGAGTGAATTGGTTGATCCATCCGACCCCGATGAAGAAAATCCCGACGGCGGATCGACGGTAGGTTTGGACTTGAACGGCGATGGATTGATGGATTCCGAAGACCTGCGAATCTCCTGCATTCCCAGCAGCACGGAGTGGAAGAATCTCGCCTTCTTTCCGCAAAATGGCACGTTCGAAATCGCGTTCAGCACTGTTTCGAATTTTGAATTCATGGACGCCGTGGTCGGACTTTCGGCCGCAAGCACCAACCGCTTCAGCGGTGCAGCGGTCCTGGTTCGGTTCAATCCGGGCGGCACCATCGACGTCCGCAATGGCGGTGCGTACGAGGCCGCAGCGCAGCTTTTTTACACGGTCGGAACGCGCTACCAGTTCCGCATCGTAGTCAATGTGCCCGCGCACACCTACAGCGTTTTCGTCACACCGGAAAACGACTTCGAAGTCATGCTGGCGTCAAACTATGCATTTCGAACCGAGCAAAACACGGTTGCGAACCTGGGATTCTGGAATCTGTGGTCCGACGTGGGTACTACACTCGATCTCTGCAACTTGCGAGTATCCGCGGCCACGCTCACCGCAAATGCCGGCGCCGACGTGACTGTGTCCCCAGGCGGCAGCACGATCCTCAATGGTGAGGCGACAGGTGGTCAGGGTCCGTATTTGTATTCGTGGTCGCCGACGACCGGCCTGAGCAATTCACAAATTGCCACGCCGCTGGCCACTCCCACCGAGACGACCGACTACACGCTCACCGTAACGGACGTCTGGGGCGTCAGCCGCAGTGATACCGTGACCGTTTCTCTTCGTTCGGCCGCTCTGGCCGCCAAGGCAGGTGCTGACGTGGAGATGACCGCGGGCAGTTCGGTTTTGCTGCAAGGCAGCGCAACGGGCGGCACATCACCCTATACGTTTAAATGGTCACCGAGCACCGGGTTGAGCGACGCCACAGTAGAGAACCCGACGGCCCGCCCTGCCGCGACGACGACATACACCCTCACCGTCACCGACAGCAAGGGAACGAGTGCCACCGATTCGATGGTGGTTACGGTCAATGGTGTTGGTGTTGGTGATGCCTTCGTGGTCGCCAATGGTGCGGCCAATGCCAGCGACAGCAACCCCGGCACCGAGGCGGCGCCGTGGAAGACGCTGGCCAAGGCGGCGACCACGGCCAGGGCGGGACAAACGGTATTGGTCAAGGCGGGCGTCTACAATGAGACGCTTAAGCCGAATGGCTCGGGCACTGCCGGCAATTTGATCACGTTCAAGGCTTTCCCGGGCGATGAATGCAAGGGCGCGTTTGCCGGAACCAAGACCGATTGCCGGGTTGTCATTGACGGGCAAAATACGCGGACGAATGGGATCAACGCCTATCCCCGCAAGTTCATCCGATTCGAGGGATTTGAGATTCGCAATCACACGGATGACGGCGTGTATCTGCAGGGTTATTACGATACAAGTTGCGAAGGATTCGAGGTGGTGAACAATTACGTCCACCACAACAAGAACGATGCCATCTCCTTCCGCGGAAATTCACGCACCACGCTGGTTGAGAATAACGAGATCACCGCCAACTCTCAGACGGGCATCAGCTTTGGCGGCGGCAGCGGCCACACCCTTCGCGGAAACAACATCCATTACAACGACAAGGACGGCATCCGCGGCGGGGGCGACCATCACCTAATCGAATACAACAAACTGTACGACCAGTTCCATACCGATCTGCACCCGGACGGCATGGACCTGGGCGACATCAGCGATTCGATCCTGCGGCACAACACGATTTCTGATTTTACGCAATTGATGTACTTCCATGACTACGACAATGGCGGTGGATTCGTCAACCTGCAGATTTATGGAAACGTGTTCTACACCGACCGCTATTGGACGTTAAACGGCGGCGAAGCGCCGGCGATCTTCATGGACGCGACGTTCAACAACTCGCCGATCAAGAACGTGAAGATCCACTCCAATACCTTCATTTGGACCGGCTACAACGGCGTGATCATGTACGGCGGGGCGATGAGCGACGTGGTGATCTGCAACAACATTTTCTATGACTCGGGGATCGACCTGGATGGTCGCACAGCGGGTTTGAAGTCCGATTACAACCTGTTCTATAACTCGCGCAAGCCGGCGGGCGAAGGGCCCAACAGCATCACCAGCAATCCCCAACTCGTGAACTATGTCCGGCATCAGAGCTGGAACGTTCGCCTGAAGTCAACCAGCCCGGCCATCGACAAGGGCGATCCGGCGCTTTTGACTGTGATGGGCCTGACTTCGGACTTTGAGGATCTCGACGGCGTGAAGCGACCCAACGGACTGCGAACTGACATGGGCGCGTACGAGTTCAAGCCGTAAGGCGGAGCCGGCAAGAAAAATCGATTACCGTTAAACAAAGCGGGGCGCTCACCAATGGAGCGCCCCGTTTCGTTTTTGCTTGTCCGATGCCTTCAATGCCGGCGGATAAATCGCGCCGCGTACATGGCTTCGAAGCCTTCCTGGCGGTGAAAGGGATGACGAACCCGATGGATTTCCAGATCGAACGCCCCGGCGTGCCGAAGAATGCGCGTCTCAAAGGCTTCCCGGTCGTACCAACGGCCAAAGCGGTTTCCCCAGCCCGTCATCGCAGCAGGACGAGCACCTTCATCAAGCCGTTCGACCCCCGCGAGCAGCCGTGGATCGTAGAGGTTGACGAACTCATCGCCGATGCAAAGCGGGACGATGATGAGTTTCCCGCCAGGAATCAGCACGCGGGCGGCCTCGCGGATCATGGCGGAGTCGTCGTCTCCTTCAAAGCAATTGAACGCGCAAAAGGAAGCAATATGCGATATCGACGCGCTTTCGAGGGGGATGTTGGAAGCGGGAGCACCGATGCGGAAACCGCGGCGACCCGGCTTGTATTCCAGGTCGAGATCGAAAACACGGCAGCCGTAATGCCGCCGGATCATTGCGCCCCAAAGGCCGGCCTGCGCACCCACGTCAATCACCAGGCTGGAACGATCGAGCCCGCACAACTCAGTCCCGATGTAGTGCCATAGCGAGTAGCGAATTCGCCGTTCGGCGAGGTAGTAGAAACGCGGATAGTCCATTCGCCTTTGAAAATCCAGAAGGTCGCACTCCGTGACCTCGGAGTCAACGATTCGAACGTCGGCCATTGCCTCCAACCATGAGCAACGTCGAAGAGCCTCGAGGTTGCTGGGTTGCCCTGCCTGCACCGGCCTGTTAAGGCGAGCGCGCCCGCGCGATATCAACTTTGAGACGACCCTCGCCGGCCCCAGCGAGCGGGCAGACAGGGCGAAACGTACAAGAGTACTGAACACTCTTGAGCGAGTTCCGCACAGCTGTGCGTCTTCAGGAGAAATCGTTTCCACACTGTCGGCGGGATTCCCCGTCATACCTGTCATCGTTTGCGCGATCACTTTTTGGATTACGTACGACCTTGCACGATGGACGGTTGGGCGTAGGGAATGAGCGGCGGAATTCCGGCTTGTGCTGCGCTGGGGTATGCCCTGGGAACGCGAGCGATACCGTGAAGAGCCAGCGCGCCATGTAAACCGATGATCAGATACAGTTGCGAAGTCATCTGTCCGAACATGGAAACCGACCAAATCGAAAACATCAAGCCCAGCAGCGACGAAGCCAGCGCCCAGCAACAGGACTTCATCCACGCGGAATTTGCAAGAGCGTAACATCTAGCCACGTCGAAAATCGAACGGCAGAGCACCGCGACATACGCCAACAGCCCGAATATTCCGTAGGTCATGGCGTGCACCACGTAGTCGTTGACTGCATCCGTGCGCGGAAGGGAATTGATCATCGGTCCCCAGCCAGGGTCCACGAAGCCGTAGCCCGCAGGCCAGTACTTGGGCAGTTGCGTGATGGCCACGTCGATCAGCCGGGCACGATACCAGCCGGACACAGGGTCCATCGTGAAGTCAGCGAGCACGTGATAGAAGTGCCGATTGCTGATGATTTCAATTGCCATGCATCCAATGATGAACAGTGCGATCAACGGCTTCACCAGCGACTTGGCGTACTCGAGAGCCAGGCACCCCAGCACCACGATCAGGGCGAGATAAGGCCCGCTTGAAACCGTGGCGGCCACTCCGCAAACGGCAATAAAAGCGAGTAGGTAGGCCCACCGGCCCCAGGGCCGCGGCTCGTGACGCAGCATCCAGATGATGGGGACCAACGAAGCGAAGCTCAGGCCGAACAAAATGGTTTCGCCGGGCGGACCCATGGCGCGGTTGAGACCATAGCGCTGTTGATATTCCATGCCCTTGCTGGTCGCCCATGGGCAATATTGCCCCAGGCCAGTGTAAAGGCTCTTACCCGTGAAGGTTTCGATCACGGCGTGAGCGGTAAGAAATACAACCATGACGGAGACGGCTTTGGCAACGGTTACGAAGGAGGCGCGGTCCACGATGACGAACCGCGCCGCCAGATAGACAAAGAACGTGTCCATCACGAAGCCCGCGCGGTTTTCCAGCACCTCCATGATGTCGGTGGTGAACATCAAGGTGAACCCGAAAATAAGCATGCTGAAAAGGACAAGCGAGTCGAGCGGTTTCCACTGGAAACGGCGCATGATGGCAGGATCGGCGACGCATCGAAGAAGCAAAATGGTGACGACGATGCGGCAGGCGCTGATGTCGACGCTGCCCAGGCTCACGCGGAGATAGTCCGGATAGAGCAGCAAAATGCCCAGGAAAGCGATCAGTCCGTGTACCGCGGTGGATGCCAGTACCACAACCACGCCGATGCATGCAACCAGCAAAGTTACTGCTTCCACGCGGGTCTCTCCTCAGCGGGCGGGTTGATGACGGTGCAACCCAAGCCTTCTATTGCGCGGGGCTCGTTGCGCTTGATGAGCCGAGCCGGGTTTCCGCCGACGATCGAATGAGGTGCTACATCGCGGGTGACCACGCTGTTGGCGCCGACGATCGATTCGCGGCCGACCGTCACCCCCTTCAAGATCACGGCGTTTTGGCCGATCCAGCAGTTGGGTTCGATGACCACCGGGCGGGTGACGAAATTCGGATTACGCGTGACCGGCACGCCGCCAGGTTCGACGATGTGGTCGGAGTCGGTGATCAGGACGTTGGAGGCGATGAGTACATTGTCACCGATGGTGACCGACTCGGCCGCGTTGCACTGGAAGCGGAACAGGATGATCACGCCGTTGCCGATTTTGATCTTTGGACAGTTGCCCGAACCTGGTACGAGATCGGCGAAAACAAATCCATCGCAAATCGTTACGCGCGAACCAATGGAGATGGCCCGCGGATTTTGAACCATTTGCTTGCGACCCAAAACGCATCGAGTCCCGAGGGCGTGCAGCCGGTAACCCCAAAGAATGCGCGTCCGAAGTGCGCCCCACCCGTAGCGCAGCAGATCGCAGTAGCCCTTTGGAGAACGAGTCTCTTCGGACTGCGTTGTTAGCGCTATGCGATCCCTGGGATTCAAGGTTGATGAATCCGCGTGAAGAAGTTCAGGCGGTAATGATTGTGCAGTTGGTTCGATCATCAGCAAGGATTTCGGCATTTACACTGTTGAATGCACTTGCAACGCGGCGCCGGCGAAGGGCGGCGTATGCAATGCCAATTGCCGCCCCTATCGCTGCAGAGATTGCCAGCCAGCGTACCCCGCGAACGGCGTAGCCGCGCTCGGTGATCCACCATGCGCCCACCCCCAAGTATAGGACGGCGGCGATGGCCAAGACGAGACCCGCGCCTGTCAGGGCGTGGCCCGCCATTCGGACAGTGAGCCAGGCAACCGCGATTGCCGCGACCAATGACGCAGCTGCTAGAACTGCTACAAACTGCAGCCGAGGTCGCCATAGATTATCCTGGTACCAGTAAAAAGGACGATACAGCGCCGATAAGTCGTCCTTGGCGGAGTGCTTTCCAAAGAGATCCTCGAGTCGCTCATGCGATCTCTTTGATTCAACGGCGGCCCGAAAGCGTGCATTCCACTGCCCGGGCGGAGAATCCGGCAGCTCCAAGAAGCCAACACTTGTCCATTCATTCGAGGAGTGGGCGAATTCAAAAGCAGCTTCCAAAGCCCGAAAATACTCCTCACCTTTTTCCGTGTCCTTCTCGAAATCAAAAGGGTGCGCCACCAGGACGAGCACGGTTCCCGGAGGAACTTCGTGGCCGTCTTGCATTGCGGCCAGGGCCACAGCGGGGTCGGCCGTACACTGTGGAGCGACTTTAATAGCATCCGACGCGCTCGCCGCATCGTGCTGATCCGGGCTGAGCCATTGGAATTCGAGTTCTTTCAATGCCTCTGCCGTGTGGGCATCCCATGCGTTCCAGGGGGGGATAAAAACGCGGACCGGGCGCTCCAACGCGTCAGCCATAACATCGCGGCCCAGACTTAGAGTTTCACGCTGCCACTTTGGGGGCTGGCCTCGATACTCACCGGGCCGGTGTCCGGGCAGCGTGCGCTTGCGATGTTCGAAACCGTGCAGCGCCGGTTCGACCACCCCGCGCTCCACGCTTTCCCGAAGCAGCTGAACCCATGGGCTGGCTGAATCCGTTAACCAGCTCTGTGAGGGTTCCGTGGCAGCCGGATCGCGTGGTGAGGCGTTTACGTTCTCCATAGAAAATGGAATAACGCCTACGGACACTTTCGCATCGTATTTTGCAGCCAGGTCGAATAAGCGCTTCTCGGTTTCGATCTGCCGCGGGGGGCCTTCATAAGGACTGATCGGCGAGTAATCATCGTAACGCAGGACCAGATAGTTTTGCGAAACCACCACATTTTCGTTGGTAGAGTAAACACAGAAATGGCGATTGGAATAGCTGGTGGGAACCGAATCCGCACACGGGCCGGGCCCCACTGCGAAGTCTGCTCCAAGCCGGTCGGCCAGCGATAAAAGCCGATCTGCGCTAAGCCCAGCGTACGAGTCGTAAATCCACTTCCAGGTAAGATGTCCTGGCACGGCCCAGGGCGGCCCGCCCACAACCTCCGTCAGCCGGCTATACCATTCGTTAATCCGCGAGGCCTCGAAAGGAATCAGTTTGAAAGAAACCGGCGTTGCGTGCCGGGACTCCCACTGCACGTCCGCCCAAGCTGGGTTGGCCAGCACCATTGCGCCGGGCCTAGCAAATTCTTTTAGCCAATGAAGTGCTTCCAACCGGGAAACTTCAACATCTGGTTGCCTCCGCTCATTTTGAATGAAGTGGTAGGCCCCGCGCGGCACAAACCATAGAGCCAGCGCCGCAACGACAGCGGCTACGGTCCACCTCCATGTCGTAATTGGCAACGTCGCAAGCAGCTGTCCAACCAAAAGGGTGACCATCAGAGCGGTTAGTGGCGGGGCAAATCGGAAGGGATGAAGCTTCAGAAAAAATGGATCGCCGGTAATTAAACCCACTACGATTCCGACAACTGTCAGAATGGTGATGGCCCATACAAATTGTCGGATGCGAGCCAGAGGCAACGAATTGGAGAGCGCGCGGCCCACGAGAACAAACAAAGCGAAGATGCCGGAAAAATGAAGATAGTCACGGACAGGCCAACTGCCGGGACTCAGGTGGTGCGGGTGCCGAAAGTGAATGAATATTTGATCCGCCCCGGCGGCGCCCGATTGATTGCCTCCAAGCACTAGCGGCAGGATGGGAATCACTCCGGGCAACGCGCACGCAATGCAGACCGCGATACTTCCAAGCCGCAACCGCCAGCCGCGCTCCTGCATACGCTCATCAAAAAGCATCAGGCCGAGGATGGCCGCGGTGGCCCACAGGCCAACCAGTACGTGCATTGAGACGGCCAGGCCCAACATGGCGGCTGCCAACAAAAAACGGCCCCGGACCCAGCCTGCTAGTGCCAGCAAAACCAGGGGATAAGCCAGGTGTTTTGCGATGGCTTCACCGACGATGGTCTCGCCGCCGAAGCGAGCCTGATCATAAGCAACAAAAAGCATCGTCCCGAGAACAATGGCAAGGGGTTTAAGGTTTAGTGCGCGACCGAGTGAAAACAAAGAACCGGCCATGAGTGCCCAGATGGCGACCCGGGCAACAACGGCCCCCCACAACGGGCCGGCCAGCCAAAAC
>JBKJYI010000489.1:0-3475 GCA_046715855.1 Phycisphaerae bacterium | reverse complement strand
ATCGTGGAATCCGCGCCGACATGGGTCGCCCTGATGGTAAGAATCCCCTCTCGAACCAGGCCCCCGGCCGCGACTCGGTCCCCTACGCTTCGACGTTGCGGAAGGGGCTCGCCGGTCAAGGAACTTTCGTCCACGGCCGCCTCGCCTTCCACGACCTCGCCATCCACCGAAATCACATGGTCCTCGGGGACTTGAACGCGGTCACCGCGCTTGATTCTCTCTACTGGCACCTTTTGGATGCCTTCGTCTGTCATCAACAATGCTGTGGTGGGCATGCGCCGAGCCAAAGAGGCCACCGCCGACGCGGCGCCGTGCTTTGCCCGAAGCTCCAAGTATTTGCCTACGTTGATAAACGCCAGGATCATCGCCGCTGCGTGAAAATCCGCCGCGTCCGCATGGCCCGCGAGCACGTTCACCACTCCCGCGACAAAAGCGGTTCCCACTCCCAATGTGATCAGCAGGTCCATGTTGCCGACGCGATGAAGAATCGCCCGCAGCCCGCCGACGAGAATTGGCGCTCCCGCAGACGACATCAGCAACAAACCGGTGAGCAGGCCTTGAAGCGCGTGCGGCCAAACATGGCCGCCTGAATCGTGCGACTGCAGCACCGGAGCCAGCCAGTGAATGCCCATCACCGGCACGGCCACCGCAATCGCCTGCCCCATCGCCTGTTTTTGACGCCGAAGTTGCTCCGCATGATCGCGGTCGAGGTAGTGCTGCGTATCTTTTCCCGGCCTGACGGCCTCCGCGTCGTAGCCGGCCGCGCGAACCGCTTCAATCAATTTGGCCTGCGGAACCGATTCGCCGGCCAGATCGACGGTCGCGAACTGCGAGGACAAGTTTACCCGCGCGTCCGACACACCGGGCACTGATTGCAGCGCCCGCTCCACGCGGGCCACACAACTGCCGCAAGTCATTCCCTCGACCCGGAGCCTTACCGGCTCGCCAGCGGACGGGCGTTCGTCGGGTTGAGACGACCTCACTTCTTTCTGATCGATGACTTCGGCCATACACTGAATTGTAGTCCAAAAGACAAAGGACTTGCGCGGATCCCCGCAATATGAACATCATCCTCGAATTTGACGGCGTCATCGCCGACCAGCCGGAGGCGTGGTACGCAGCCCATGCGGCCGCCACTCAGGCCGTCGGCTGGTCAAAGCTGGATTCCGCCACCTTCTGGCGGTTGATCCGGACCAAGGGGCGACAGGCGGATATGCTCCCCGCGGCCAAGCCCGTCAAGCTGACCGAATATTGGGCGAAGTTTGATCAGCTCGTGGAAAGTGACGAGTTCGTCGGCAAGCTTGCTTTCGATGACGATTGCATTGCGGATATCATAGCACTTACTCTGCGTGGCGAATTGCGCCTCGTGACTCTTGGGGCGAACCTGCCTGCACGCCAAAAGTTTCTCGCGCGGCACAACCTCACCCGCTTCATCAAGCAATTCGAAAGACTCGATCCCGACCCGCGCCGTCGACCCGCCGAATTGAAACTTCTGGCCAAAGCCAGCCCGCGCGCCATCATTGTATGCGCCACCGATGTACTCGTTCGCTCCGCAAGTTCGGCGGAACTCGTCACGGTGGGAATTTCCACAGGAAGCTGCACCGGTCCGCGGCTTCATCAGGCCGGCGCCAGCGTAGTCTACAAAGAGCTCGCCGAATTGAACCAATCGCTGCAAGCCGGGGCTCACGATCTGATCCAGGCAGGCTTGCTGCCGCGCTCACTTGATGCACCCCCCGCTTAGATTTCATCCAAACGCCGCCCGCGCCGCTTGGCGAACATCGCATAGTCGAGCGAAACACGGCCCGGACCGGTGAACACCAGTGCGAAAAAAACGATGCCCAGATTCAGTGCGTACTCCATGCCGGGCGGATTGTTGGTGATGAAGTACGATCCCCAGTGAGCGGTGAATGCGGCGACGAACATGTTAAACGCCAGCGGAATCGCGGCCAGACGAGTGAGTAAGCCAATCGCGATCAAAATCCCCCCCACAAGTTCCGTGCCTGAACTGAGGTAGGCGGCGATTTCTGGATAGGGCACTTTCATCGACTTCAGAGCCTCGGCGAAGCCGGCAATACCCTTCTCACCAGAGAATTTTCCGTACCCATGTGCGGCCAGACCCAAACCCAAAAAAACTCGGATCATCAATAGGCCAAAAGAGGTTAACGTTTCGCGTTGTCTTGCGTCCATAAATCCTCCACTCCTTGATTGACTTGAACCAGGGAATTTGACTTCGCGCGGAATCCTATCCCCATTGTTGGGCGAAGTCGATGAAGCCAATGTGCCAAGCATTTCTCGGTGCTTGAAGCATCGCCATTCACCCGCTAAGATAGGCAACATGATTTTGCGTGTTCAATTCTCCGACGCCCGCTCCCATCTCTGAAGCCGCTTTTCAGTCCGGTTTTCCGATAAGTATTTAATGCTGCGACCTTAACCTCGACCCCCCTGTGTCCCCCCTTGGGAAGGGGGGAGGCTCTGGAGGAAAGATGAATAGAACTGACGAAATCAGCCGACGCCGGACATTTGCGATCATCTCGCACCCCGACGCCGGCAAGACCACACTCACCGAAAAGTTCCTCCTCTACGGCGGCGCGGTGCAGCTCGCCGGCTCGGTCCGGGCCCGCAAGAACCAGCGGGCTACTACCTCGGACTGGATGGAACTGGAAAAGCAGCGCGGCATCTCCGTCAGCTCTACGGTCCTGCAGTTCGACTATCGTGGCTATGCCGTAAATTTGCTTGACACCCCGGGCCACAAGGACTTCTCCGAAGACACCTACCGCGTGCTCACCGCCGTGGATGGCGTGATCATGGTGATCGACGCGGGCAAGGGCATCGAGAGCCAAACCCGAAAGCTCTTCGAAATCTGCCGCCATCGCGGCGTGCCGATTTTCACGTTCATGAACAAACTGGATCGCCCCACCAAAGACCCGATCGGCCTACTCGATGAGCTCGAGAGCGTGCTGGGCATTTCTGCCTACCCGGTAAATTGGCCGCTCGGCACCGGCTTTGAATTCCGCGGTGTTTATGATCGCCGCGAAAAAGAGGTCCATCTCTTCGAAAGCGGGTCCGGCGGGGCCCACCGCGCACCGGTTCGTGTGGCCGCCTTGAGCGACACGGCCGTCGAGCGGGCCGTCGGCAATTATGCCTACGTCACCGCGACTTCGGAAATCGAGATTCTCGATCACGCCGGCAGCGAGTTTGACCCCGAAGCTGTCCTGCACGGCACGCTCACGCCCGTATTCTTCGGCAGCGCCAGCAACAATTTCGGCGTGCAGATGCTCCTCGACGCTTTCCTCGACAACTCGTCCCCGCCGCGGCCGCGACTGGCGACTTCCGGCATGATCGAGCCCCAGCATCCGGCATTCTCCGACTTCGTCTTTAAAATCCAGGCTAACATGGACCCGCGCCACCGTGACCGCATCGCCTTCATCCGCGTCTGCTCGGGCCGCTTCCAGCGCGACATGCCCGTGCACCACGT
>JBKJYI010000488.1:0-3293 GCA_046715855.1 Phycisphaerae bacterium | reverse complement strand
TCGTAACCGTTGGACGGTTCAGATCAGGAAGGACGTCCGTTGGAAGCCGGGCGGTCGTGTACAATCCGTAGGCAGCGACGAGCGCGGAACCGGCGAGGAGGAGCAAACGGTTGTGCAATGAAAATCGGATGATCGCGCTAAGCACGCGTAAGAATCTCCTCTACTTTCAAATACACCAGCGAGCCGTGGACATAGGTTGGAATAGCCGTTGCATTAGGTTGGACCCATCCTCGTTACGCCATTGTCGTCGTGCATTCCCTGGATGGAATAAACACATTCCATAGTGGTTCCCGTCACAGCATGATTCCAACCGACTGCAGATCTTTACTTTGGCGCGGGCACTCCCGAAGCAGGAGCGGCGGCCGCCGTGGTCGTCTTCGGTCGAAGCTGGGTGAGTGAGTAGGCGCCCTGAGAAACAACTACGTCTCCAGGAGCCAATCCGGCGAGCACTTCGACAAATTGATCATTGGAAAGACCCGGGGCGATATCCTGTTTCTGATAGATGTCTCCGTCCTTCACGAACACGAAATGAACCGGGCCATCCTGCATCACCGCCGAGGAAGGAACCACCACCGCGGTCTTCTCTTCTCGCAAAACAACGGCAAGATCAGCAAACATCCCATCCCGCAGGACACCATCCGCGTTTGGAGCCTCGATCAAAACATGCGCCGTTCGTTTTATCTCATCCAGCACGGGGCTGATGAACCGAACCGCACCGGTGCCGAGGAACGCGGGATCGGCGCTGAAACGAATGCGCACCTTGTCCGACGATCGAGCAATGACGCGAGCAATTAAGGACTCGGGAAGTTCTCCTTCGATTTGCACCAGCTCCAGGTCCGCAACTTCCAGCAGCGTCTCCCCGGGCGATGCCCAATGGCCCGGACGAGCTTTGCGGGCAATGACTACGCCATCCGCAGGGGCGAGTAGCCGAACGAGATTCATTGGCTGCTCCTGGGTCGATCCTGTGATGGCGCCTTGCTGTGCGGGCTCCACGTTGGCAATTGCCGCCAGGGCGTCTCGCGAAAGTCGTAGCGCCTCGGCCTGGGTTTTCAAGGCCGCGCTTTCCTGGATGGCCAGTTCCAGATCGACCGCTTTGAGCTTTGCTTCGCCTCGCGCTCGAATGGCATTGGTCCGCCGCTGAACCAGATCGTTGAGTGAAATAGCCCCCTCGCCCGCGCCCACGGAACGTTCCAGCTCCGCTTCAGCCAAACCGGCCATTTCCTGCGCATTCCCGGACTCGACTCGGAGTTGCTTGACACGTCCTTCGCTGCGGGCTTGCTCGACGAGTAGCCGTTGATATTCAGCTTCCAGCTTGCGAACTTCATAAACGTTGCGGGCAAGTTCCGGCGAGTCTATTTCAATCAAAACATCACCTTGTTTTACTCGGTCGCCCGCTTGAACTCCCACATGGAGAATCTTACCTGCGGTCCGGGTGCCGATGGTCCACCGGCGATCAGGGGCGATGCGAACGATTCCGGACAACCTCAGGACATCTTCGACCATGCCGAAGTCGACTTCGACGGTTTGTAATCCGATATGCAAAGCCGTTTCCGGCGAGACGTGACGCGGTGAGTCCAAGTCGTACGGACCGATTTCACTGCCCCCATGACCCTCGTGACTCCGTGCCGCCAGGGGCGCCAAAAGCAACGACCCAAGAACCCCTGCAATTTTAGGTCTTCTCATTTCAATCCCCGCCTTCTCAACGCATCCAAGGACCCTAGCTTTGTCCCGCTTTCGTACAGCCTTCCCGCGATGATTAGAAGCACGGGATCCAGGAAATCTTCCCGTCAAACAAAAAACTTAGCGAGTGATTGACTCCCAGGATGCTTCCCGGAGGGTGGATCAAGTGTCACGGTTACCCCTTATTCGCGAGTTGCAGCGCATTATCCGGGGTTTGTCACGGGTTGTCATGGTTAATGAGGAGCTTATTTCTGGTTCCCGGCGGAGAGATCGCGCAGCCAAGCACGAATCTACCTGGACGTTTTGCATCTTGACCTTGGAGCGACATTGGCACAGTTGCGGACCGTTGTGCGTGTTTCCCAGCGAGCCAGGTCCCATGTCGAAAGTCGGCTCGAGTAGCACGTTGCCAGTCCGGCCGCACAGCGCATCACCGTATCGCGGGCCCAATCGTTGAACGCAAAAAGTTCTTGCAGCGTCCCCAGTTGAACATTGAAGTGCAATTGTTTTATCCGACCCTGCCTCCCACGCGATATACAGCCATAGGTACAACCACGATGAACACGAAGCTCACGAAGAATGCCCAGTCAGGAAGGAATCATACGGATCACGCCTGAACCTCGTGCGTGAGCCAATCCGTTCGACAGACGGACTGAAGGCGTTCCTCGGTCAGCGAGTTCCACGCCGATCGACAGGCGCTCAAAAGGTCGTCGTAGTCGATGAACACGCGGTTGCTCAGATAGTGGCTCTTGAGGTAGGCCCAGATTCGCTCGATGGGGTTGAGTTCGGGACTGTAAGGTGGCAGGTGGAACAGGGTGATGTTTTCCGGAATTTTGAGTCCCTTGGCCACATGCCAGCCCGCCTGATCCAGCACCAGCACGACATGCTTGTTGGGGCCTGCCTGCTGGCTGATGAACGCCAGGTGCACGTTCATGTAGTCGGTGTTGACCGTGGGGGTGAGCAAGGCCGATGAATCGCCGGTTTGCGGGTTCACTGCGGCGAATACATAGATCCAGTCGTACTCGGTTTGCTTGACGGCGGAAGGACGCGAGCCGCGGTCGGCCCAAACCGTCGTGAGCGTGCCCTGCTGACCGAAGCGGGCCTCGTCCTGGAACCAGACTTCTACTTTCTTCTCCGCGTTTTTTTGGCGGAGTTCCTGGACAAAAAGGGGGCGCGATCCAGCCATTGCTTCTGTGCGAGAGAATCACTCTTGCGGTGTCGGGGACGCGGACGCAAGCACGACAGGCCAAGGCGGTGCAGCAACTCGTAAGCCCCCGTCAACGTGTACTCGACGCCAAACTCCGCCTTCAGAATGCGGACTGCGTCTTTGCCACCCAAACGACAGACGCCGCCATCCCGCTGCCCGGGACCGGCTTTGAATCGTTCGAGGAATGCCGGCTGCTTGTCGGGCGGAAGTTTGGGTACCGAGCCACCACGCGGTTGCGCGGTCAACGCGGCGATGCCTCCGTCGCGGTAGGCATACGCCCATCGTTGTACGAACCCACGACTGCGCGACAGACGATCCTGAATGGCCTGGGTTTCCAGCCCTTCGAGAACCAGCAAGACGACTCGGTATCGATCGCGCTGCTGGGCGTCCCGCTGAGCACGCACCAGAC
>JBKJYI010000487.1:0-4267 GCA_046715855.1 Phycisphaerae bacterium | reverse complement strand
CCTAGAGGTAGCTTATGGGGCAGAGCCTCGAAAAATACCGCCATTTTTAGTAAGATGGGCGTATGATAGAAGCTCGCAACCTCGCCTCCGATTCTCACCGCCCATGCGGGCTTTATGTCCATGTGCCTTTTTGCGAGACCAAGTGTGGTTATTGCGATTTCTTTTCGGTGGCGCTGAAAGGGCGCAATCCCGCGCCGCTGGTGGAGCGGCTGATCCGCGAGTTGGACTGGCGGACTGAGGGCATGGATTGCGTTTCAACGGTTTTTGTTGGAGGCGGCACGCCGACTCTCTTACCTATCGATCTGTTGGATAAATTGCTCGCCGCCATAGGGAAACGAGTGCAAGTCGGGGACTTGGAAGAGTTCACGGTCGAGGCCAACCCTGCCACCGTGGACGATGCCAAAGCGCAATTGCTGGTGCAGTCGGGTGTAACCCGGGTGTCGATGGGGGCGCAGTCGTTTCATGCCGCCGAACTGGCGACCTTGGAGCGGTTGCACTCGCCCGAAGACATCGCTCCATCGGTCGCGACGCTGAGGCGAAACGATGTGGGTCATATTAACCTCGACTTGATCTTTGGGATTCCGGGACAGACGATGGCGACCTGGCTCGAATCACTGCGGCGGGCGATTGAACTCGGACCGGATCACATCGCCTGCTATGGATTGACTTACGAACCGGCGACTCGGCTGACCGCTCAAAAGAATAGCAATCGGCTGACGCCGTGCGACGAGGATCTCGAAGCCGATATGTTTCTGGCGACGATGGATACGCTGGGAGCTGCGGGATACGAACAATACGAGATCAGCAATTACGCCAGGCCCGGCTGCGAGTCGCGGCACAATCTCATTTATTGGCGTAATCAGCCATACATCGGTGTTGGCCCCTCGGCGGCCGGATGTGTGCCACTGCGAGCCGCGAACTTCAGTTCGCGCGGACGTGGGGAGGGCGAGGCTCCCGCCGAGCCAATCGTCGATCGACAATCGTCAATTTGCGATCGAATCGTCCACGCGGTCTCCCGCCGGCACAAGAACGTCTCGGACATCGCCGGCTACGTGCGGATGATGGATCAGCATGGCCACGCGGAAGCCGAATCAGAAATCATCGAGGGCGAGACGCTCATGCTGGAGCTGATTCTCATGCAGCTCCGGCTTAACGAGGGTCTTTCGGTTTCGGAATTTCACCGCCGTACAGGTCATCATCCTCACATCGTATTTGGCGATGCGCTGCCGCGCCTGTGCGAATCCGGATTGATAGTGTCGTCGAGTAACCGGATCGCATTGACTCGAGCGGGCTTTCTCCAGGCAAACTATGTGATCTCGGAACTCAGTGCGGCTTTGCGGACGGCTACCACCATTTAGCCGCCACTACGATGCATTTGCTACAATCGTTTCGTGATCTTGATCATCGATAATTACGATTCCTTCACCTACAACCTCGTGCAGGCGATCGGCGCGATGGATGGCGCACAGGAGATCAGCGTTGTTTTGAACGATCAGGTGACGGTCGCGGAGATTAAGCGTTGGAACCCTTCGCACATCATCATTTCGCCGGGGCCGTGCACGCCGAATCAGGCCGGGGTTAGTGTCGAAGTGATCGAGAGCTTCCGGGGAAAAATACCCATTCTCGGCGTATGTCTTGGGCATCAATGCATCGGGCAGGCTTTCGGCGGAGCGGTAGTGCGGGCCTCGCGGATCATGCATGGGAAGACAAGCCCGATTCACCACTTAGGGAGCGGCATTTATAGGGGATTGCCCAACCCCTTCGTAGCCGCACGTTATCACTCGCTCATCGTTGACCGGTCGACCCTGCCCGATGGATTCGAAGTCACCGCGTGGACGGAGCACGACGAACTGATGGGCATTCGTCACGAATCGTTGCGCGTCGAGGGAGTGCAGTTCCATCCCGAAAGCTTCCTTACTACCGACGGCGGGCGCTTGCTCAAAAACTTCCTTTCGGCGTGACTTCCATTAAAAAACTCCGCGTCGACTCTCGAATATCACTGCTTGATCGTTTTCTTGTAGGTAGTGATAATCAGATCATGATTCGATATTTTGCATCGCTCGTTTTGATCTTGGTGGGCATCGGCTGCGTAGCTCGTGAGGCCCGGCCAGTAAATTACGCCGTGCGCGAAGCGCCTTCGGCAGACCGCGGCGCATCGCTCGATGCGGCCGAAGCCACGCTTGTCAGCCTCGGGTATACCGTGGCCCGTCGAGATACGGCCGGTGGAATTCTCATCACCCAACCAGTCGCCATCGAAGGAGCGGGTGGGCGAACCGTTCGCGCGGATAATCCATTGCGGAAGGTTGCGGAAGTTCGCCTGACCGGTTCCGACGTCGCTCCGAAGATTCAATGCAAAGTTATCATTCAAGAGCAGGCCACCGAGAATTACCGCTTGCTGGCGTTCGAGCGCGGAGGAGATGATTTGCCCGGGCACCAGACGGCGATTGACCGCGACGCCGCCACGACCGCCGAGCAAAACACGGTCTGGCGGACGGTGCGGCGGGACAAGGCCGCCGAACGCGAAATCCTGGATCAGTTGACCAGTCCTCCAGCACTCCCATGATTTGCCGCTTTCGAAAAATAATCATTGCCCGAGCATCGGGGTTAAGGAACCACCGCCCGTCGCTTGCAATCGGGGTTCTGATCGCCGTAACGGGAGGGTGCGCGCCGAAACTGTCAGGGAGTTGGGAGACGGTGGACGTCCAGCCGGCCGGGGCGTCGTTTCCCTTCAACACCATTCAATTTGACCCCAGCGGGAAGTACACGGCCTCCGGACTGTATGACGGCAGCGGCCGCATGACCAACGAGGTTCGGACTACTACCGGTGATTTCCGCCAATCCGGATCGCAATTGCAGTTCCAGCCGCACAAGGGCGACTTGCAGTCATACCAGATGCGCCGCCGTCTGGACGGCAAAATGGAAGTCATTCTCGCTAGCCCAGGCCAACAGGGCCAACTCAAAGCGGTCCTTTCGCCCAGCGGACCTTAATGTGGGACGGCGAGGCTCCCGCCGAGCCGTCGCGCCGCATTTGCCCGGTCCGTAATCAGCTTCAAAACACCTCTTGCATTGAGCTTCCCACCCGCCCGGCAGGAGTTTCGCCCTCCCTAAGTTGCCTCAAAAACCTGCCTCGGTTAGCTTCACATTCCAGGATTCGAGAGGCCTTTTGCGAACTCGAAACCTGGGTCATTAAAAAGGCATCCCTCAAGGAGATGGAGTTTATGGCGGACGAGGACGTTTTGGATCAGGAGCAGGAGACGGATGCCGAGGGTGAGCCGGAGGAGCTTTCCGAAGACCAGAAGCTCATGGCAGAGCTCAAAAAGGCGGTCTCGGTCGAGAAGGAGGACCTCGGCGGGCTGCGCATGAAGCTTACGGTCACCGTTCCCCGCGACATGATCGAGGGGCGAATGAGCAAGGAATTTGCCGAACTCAAGCGGGAGGCGGCCATCCCCGGCTTTCGCAAGGGGCACGCCCCACTCAAACTCGTCGAAAAACGATTCGCCACTGATGTCGGCCAACAGCTCAAGAGCCAGCTTCTGGGCAGCGGCTATCTGGCCGCGGTCGAAAAGGAAGAAATCAAGCCGCTCGGCGACCCACTGATCTGGTGCAAGGTCAAAGAAGAACAAATCGGTGAAGACGGCCGGCCTCGCAACGTCGAGATCGATAAGCTGCTGCCCATCGACCGTGCTCTCGACCACATGAACCTGGCGAAGGAAGGGCCGCTCACGTTCTCCTGCGAAATGGAAATCAAGCCGGAATTTGAGATTCCAG
Source organism: Phycisphaerae bacterium (assembly GCA_046715855.1). Lineage (GTDB taxonomy): Bacteria > Planctomycetota > Phycisphaerae > UBA1845 > UBA1845 > CAZAMB01. The sequence goes on along the minus strand of JBKJYI010000487.1, from coordinate 499 downwards.
ATCTCAAAGGGATACCGGTCATCCGGCCCAAGCTGGCCATCTCCGACAAGGACATTGATGAGGCCGTTATTCGGCTTCGTTATCGTGATGCCACGTTCGAGCCTGTGGAAAAGGGCGGTGTCGAATTCAATGACATGCTCTACGTCGATTTGAAAGCGACCGTGAACGGCGAATTGCTCGCGTCCGAGCAAAACGTGGATATTGCGGCGAGGCCGATGCGACTTCACGGAATTCCACTGCCCGAACTGGGGGACGCGCTGGCCAAAAAGAAAGTCGGCGACGAGGTCGTTCACGAGGCCGTCGTGCCGGAAGACCATGAGAAGGCCGAGCTGCGTGGCAAAAAGGCGCGGTTTGAATTTACCATTCGCGAAATCAAGCGGCTTTCGACGCCGCCGATTGATGCGGAGTTTCTCGCCAATGCGGGCTTTGAAACCGAGGCCGATTTCCGCGGCGCAATTCGCGAGCAACTGGAGGCGCGCCTCGAACGATCCATCAAGGA
>JBKJYI010000486.1:0-3450 GCA_046715855.1 Phycisphaerae bacterium | reverse complement strand
GCCAACGCCTCTACCTCGTTTTCATCACCCGCCAATTGACGATGAGTCGGCCAATTGGCCCAACTTTGCGACGGCCGCTCTCCGTTACTTTTTCGGTTGATATGGATCGGCGATCGTGGTGATTCCGCGAAGCGACATCGGGCACCAGTTGCACTAATAGTCGCTCGTGTAAGCATAACATTCGCCACCGTTGACTTTTTCGACGTGCGCATGGTGGCCGCCGCCTTCCCTTTGGTCCGCGCGCTGGCATTGGCCGCCCATAATCATCCGTCGCCAATCCCAACGAACACACGACCCGGCCCCTTTTTCACTCCTCCTCTCCAAAAAAACTTCGAGGCGCGAAAGGTCGGGGGCCCCATCCGCCCAAGGTAGCTCCATGAGGCCCGTTGGTGGCTTCAAGAAGAGATTCAGGCAACGAAAGCAAAAGGAGCGACTACGATGAACGCAAACATGACAAGCAAGATGGCGTGTGGGTTGGTGGTTTCCATGGCAATGGCAGCGTTTGGACAAAATCCTCCGCCCAATGGGATTGACCCGGTGGTGGTCCGGCTGAACGGGACCTCGGCGATTACGCAGGACATCATTCCGACGATCGTCGATCAGCAAAACCTGGGGCACTTTGAAATGGGGCAGGTCAATCTGCTCAACACGACGGCCAACATCACGGTCGATTTCGGCGACAGCTTCGGTCCCTTATTCGACTTCCTAGGCGACTTTACGTTCGGCGTGACCTTTGAGAGCTTTCTGCGGAGCGTCGACATTGACCTTCCGGTCGACGACGACGCCATCGTAGGGCAATTTCGGACCGCCACGGCCCCCAACGGCCGGGTCCGCGCGACTATTAATATCCCCAACGCAACGCTGGACACCACCCTGCGGGTGCGCACCCGGCTCAACGTCGATCTACCCGATTTCATCCCGGCGGAACTGGAAAACGGCGTCATGGCCATCACCAACGTCACCGACGACTTCCCCATCGGCGTGGACGGCGTCTCTCTGATCATGCAGGTTCTTTTGACGCAGGGCGCAACGGGCGTGACCATCACCAGCGTGGAGACCTTTACTCCGCAGGTGGGCAGTGTTTCGGTGTCCGACTCCTCGGGTTTGGTGAATCTGGCCAGCGATTTTTCGATTGCGATCAATCGCATCTTCGGACTGCCGGGAACAGGTTCGGTGAATGCGTTTGCGACCACGCTGACCAACAACATCATCCGCAACAATCAGGACATCAGGAACATGTTCCGCAATTCGGCGAACACCGCCCTCAACCAGATGTCGCGGATTCGCGGATACTCGGCCACTCTTCCCAACATCGATGGCGTTCCGCTGTCGGTAAGCGTGGGCCTGGGTTCGTTCTCGACCCGGATCAACAGCCTGACCACCAATTGGAACGCGAACGTGCAGGCGACGGGCACCATCGTCAATCCGGCCCTTGCCTACACCTACGTGGCTCGCACCGCGCAGACGCTGGCCGATGCTCCGGCTGCGGGGGACCTGCAAGCCTTTCTGCCGCTGTCGCTGTTCGACAAGTTCGGGCACGAGCTGGCCCGCAAGGGCGTGTTCTCGATGCTGTTGCCGATTCCGGTGACATCCAGCACGCCCGCCTTCAACGTCCAGGTCAGCGTGAACGGAACTCCCCGGGCCACGTTGAGCGGAACGAATAGCATCAAATGGCGCATTCCGATCGGCCTGGCAAACTCCGGCACGCTGGCCGCCAACACGCCGCGTCTTAGCAACGTGACTGCGACGCTGGAAGTGATCATGAGCCTTGAAGTTGATGACCGCAACGGTCTGGTCGCCACCATGGACGACATCAGCCTGGTTTCGATGACCGGCACGGTTCGGATCGGGAGCACGACGATCGCAGCCTCCGGTCTGCGGACCCTGCTCGAAGACACCATCTTCGACGGCCTGGAGTCCACCCTTCCGAGTTTGACGGTCGTCCCCAAGGTTGTGAACCTTCCCGCTCCGTTCGCGGTGAGCATCGGAAACGTGACAGTCGGAAGCCAATACGTGACGGTGCCGCTCTCCGTGGTGATCAACGACTAATAGCCGAAACAAAATGAAACGCGGCGGATCGGGGGGACGCCGGAAACCGGGAGCGCGGTGAAAACCGCCTCCCGGTTCTTTTCATTGGATTAACTGCGAATGTCTAATTCGATCTCCAAAAAGTGGAAGGCCGGAACATTCTGTCCGATCACCCCGCACTGAGGGGATTCAAGCACGTCGAGGATATTGTCGTTTGTAACCGTCAGGCGGATGTAGTGCAGACCCGGCTCGAAACGAACCAGCGGGTTGGCCTGCGAGGAGAATTCGGCGCCTGGAGTCAGAGTGCAGGGGTCGGAATCGGTCGCGGCCGCGCTCCAGCTATACGTCAGCGTCTCGGCATTGAGGCCCAGCAGGCTGCCGCCCCCGATCAGCCGCACCAGGAATGGCTCGCCATGGTAACCGGGTTGTTCGATCAAGAATCCGGATTCGGTAGCCGTCACCGTTTGCCCGTGAATCACACCCACATCGATCACCGCTGTGGGAAAGGATCGCGTGCAGGTGATAATGTTCTGGGCGCATTGGCTCTGGATGGCGACGCGGGCCGTCTCCGCGGGAAGGGCGTCGCTAACTGGCGGCGTGGACTGACACGAAAGATGCGATAAGCACATCACCAAAGCGATGATAAAAGTGCAAGGATGGAGTGAAACCTGGCGGTGAAAAGTCATCCTCGAAACCATGGACGGAATCCTTATGTTAGCCTTGTGGGAAATTCTTACTATTGCATCGAAAGCGTGAAAGATTACAAGGCTGTCGTTACAATCACAAGATGAGGTGAATGGTTTGATGGTTGGTACGAGACAGTTTGTGATGGCGGGGATTATGGCCGCGTTGGCTGGGGTCGGAGGATGTACGTTGGCGGCCGGACGTGGTGGGGTACAATTCGATGCGCGGTTCGCCGAACAAGACAAGGCCCCTCTGCAGGCGCCTGGTTCTGGCGGGATGAAGGAGTACCCCAAGTCGGTCGATCTACCCGCGCAACGAGCCGATCCCTCGCAAGAGCCGGCCCAGGACATCGACGATTCGTTACCTGCAACATCACTAGGTGAAGCCCCGCAAATCGCACCGCTGCCGATCGTTTCGCAAGAGCTTTCCGTCAGCACCCAGCCACCGCACGAAATCCGGAATCAACCGTATACGGCTCCGAGTCCAGCATTTCGCCAGCTTGCGGTCGCTGCCGCCGGGGTTGTTGTCTCCGCGACGCCGCAGGGTGAAGAAGCCGCCCAGGCGCAGTCCGAGTCCCTGGTTTTTTCGTCGCAGGGTCCCATTGGGCGACTGGGCGTGACGGCCCCTCCCACGAGCTTTGCCAACGCGGTCGTCGGCCGGCCAGGCACAGTCCGGGGGCCGGCAACCGGTTTGGGATTTGCCTCGCGCGGGAATAATCTTTTTTCCGCGCGGACCAAC
>JBKJYI010000485.1:0-3984 GCA_046715855.1 Phycisphaerae bacterium | reverse complement strand
TTCCAGCAGCGGTGAGCGTGGGGTGTGCGTCAAGAGTTGGGGCGGGCGGAGAAGCACCAAACTCCGTAGCGATTGCCGGCGCGAGAAGAAGGTTGCCGGAATTATCCGCAAGGCCGTTGCTTAACGTAACTGTATACCTCTCGCAACTAGCTAGGGGCGGGGAAAAAGTAAAAATCGCTCGATGGCGATCAGGTGAAGCAATCACGGAAGTGGGGATGAAAAGCTGCCCGGCATTATCGACGACAAAGCATGAACGGGATCGGAGCTGAGCTGAGTTTATGGCGTCGGTGAACAACACGCTCACCTCGTTCAGAGTGTCGTTCGGTCCGGCTTGCGGGTCTCCTAAAATCTGGAGCAGCGATGGCGCCGTATCATCCGTCGCGGGGAGCGCATGCCCACGGTTCAAAGTAAACGTTGCAACATCAAGGCTATTGATGCAACCATCGCGATTAAGATCTGCGAGTTTGTTGTATCCTTCATCTGCTACACACGCGCCGATGGTCTGGAGGATTAGGTTAGCATCGGCGGTATCAACAATCCCGTTCCCGTCCGCGTCTCCTGCGAGAATACGGAAGCGAAAAACTGCTTGCCCAGCACCGACCCCATCGCCTGACGGTAGGAATGGATTTGTAGGCGCTTGAATTTCTCCGTCGAGGGGGTTGCCTGCAAGGTCGGAGATGTTGTAATCGACAAGGAGAGTAAGCACATCATCGTGTACCGGCGTATCGAGACGCACGGTAAGGGCATTGGTGGATTGTTCAAACTCCGTGGTGATGTTTGTCAAAACACCTGAATTCAAAGTCCAAACCAAAATGGCATCATTTGGTACTTCCACAGGCTCATCAAAGGAGATTTGCACTTCCTGGAGACCACTGTTGCCGGCGGTCACTTCGTTGGGACGGGGGAGAATCGCATTAATTCGCGGAGCAACCGTGTCCGTGCGCGCCGTATGTTTGGTAACTCTTTCAGGGCGCGGATCGCTCTGCATTGGCCTGCTCATGGGTCCCGCTGCCGCCAATTCGGTATGGGCGGCTAGGCACGCTACCAGAAGAATGCGGGATGTTAAGCTAATGGAGGAACACGTGTCCTTCACGTCAGAGGCCTCCTGCGGGCGACGGATGCCGATTGGATGAAGTGTCATGCTCCCGATCAGGCGCGCTACGACGTTGAAACACGCAGGTTCCCGATGTAGCAACAAGAAGTGCAAAAACAAGCAATCCCCAATCGGATGCTGCGGGTACGTTGCACTGTGGACCGTTGTTTACGAGAAAAATGGGCGAGCTAAAGCTGTAAGGGATGGCTTGCGCGCTTCCATCGCTGAGCGCTGAAGCGTTGCCAAGTTCAATGCTAAAGGGACCACAAGCGTCGGCAGAGGCTTGAAGCATGACTTGGACGAGCACATCGTTTACGCCATCCAGCGCAAGAACAGTTGAATCGTCGTCGGTGATCGTATTGACAAAGACTCCGCTGACACCGTTGTCTTGAATGACGCTAAAGAAAGGGTCACGGGTTGCTCCCCCTGCTGTGATGAGGTTTCGAGAATCGAAGAAGTTTGTGGTCGAAGTGTTTACCGTCAACGCGCCGCGGCTGCTTGGATCGGGAATAATTCGGACGTCCAACGAGTAACCGAGCACCGGGGTTATGTTCGCTTTGAGAAGGACCAAGAGGGAAAGATTCCCACCGGGAGGAATCACAGAAGATGTCGTTTCAACAACGATTTGCTCTGTTGAGGCTCCGAATTGAACAGGATTGGAGGATGCGCCGAGGCGTCCGGAAGCGATGTCGAGAATGTTGATAACGCCGTCTGCGTTAAGGTCCATGTGGCGTTCAAATTCGGCGTCGGCCATGTTGCGTCCAAGGCGGTATTTAACATCTCCTTGGGCGGATGCGCGGAGAGGTCCAGCTGTGGTGACTGCAGGAAGTCCGGCCAAAAGCGGCAAGAGGAGTATATGGGCAGTTAAACTGCCTCGACCGCAACCCATCGGCTGACCCTTTCAATGACGCAATGTTAGCGTTCTCTCGTGCGTCGCCGCAATACGAACGAACGGTCAGGGTGCGGACTCTCCCCTCTGTCGACGTGTGGCTTTGCGTCCCTCCAGCACGAGCCGGACCACTACGCCAACTCGATCGTGGACGTGCAAACGCTTGTATAGGGCATTGGCGTGCATCCTAACCGTGTATTCTGTAATCCCAAGTTCCCGGGCGATTTCGTTTTTTCGCAAACCCCGACAGATAAGACTCGCCAAGTCGGCTTGCCGTGGGGATAAACGGAGATTATCAATAAGAGACTTCCACTCCTCATTCGAAAAGAGAGCCGGGAGCGGCCGTCGGCTTGGTTTTGGAACATCGCCTGTAACCAATAACCGGTCCTCGGGAAGTCGCCTGCGGGAACCTGCTGACTATTAGGCGAAAGATGGAAGGTTGGATTAACGCGCGTTTCGACAAATCTAGGCATGCAGGAATAATATCGTTGATTACAGCACACACCCAATGCGGGCCACAAAAGGATGCACTCGATGACTCGATTGGTGCGGCGATTGCCGGCGACCGGGAAGCTCTCGGCGAACTGCTGAAGGAAGCTTGCTGCATACTTGAAGGGTTTCTTGCCGACAAGATTAGCAATTCATTGCGTGCGTCCATTGGTACGGAGGACGTGATTCAAGTAACCTATCTTGAAGCTTTTCTTCGTATCGGCCAACTCCGTACTGCTTCGCATGTCGTCTTCCTTGCGTGGCTCAAGCGGATCGCAGAAAACAACCTGCGGGATGCAGTTCGAGAGCTTGGCGCAAAAAAGCGTCCTTCGCCACGCAATCGGCTCGGATCGGGATCGAACGATGCGTCCTTCGCCTCGCTCCTTGCCTGTCTTACCGGAACGGGCACGACGCCTACGGGGCATGCAGCTCGGCAAGATATTCAGAGTTCGGTCAAAACTGCGTTGGCGGCTCTGCCTCCTGTCTATGAACAAGTTGTTCGTGAGTACGACCTTGAAGGAATATCGATCCTAGAAGTGGCAAAGTCCGTAAAAAAATCTCCCGCAGCGGTTCACATGCTCCGAGCGCGAGCCCATGACCGTCTTCGCGAAATGCTAAGCAGAGCGGGAGACTTTTTCACAGGCTCCTTGTGATTAGCAATAGGGTTTTTCCATCTATCTCGACTGATTCGGCAGAAAGACAGTGACACACAACCCAAAGGACTTAGTGGACTTTGCTCGCGAGCAGACGGAATGTACTGCCAAGACTTCACACGATTTCGATGTCGGGCGAATGTCATCGCTACCGGGGTATCAGATTATCGAACAGGTTCACGCCGGAGGGCAAGGCGTGGTCTTTCGCGCCGTCCAGCTAACAACCGGAAAAAACGTTGCGGTCAAAGTTTTGCGCGGGGGCATATTTGCGGGGGCAGCGGATCGGGCGCGCTTCGATCGAGAGGTACGAATTCTGAGCGAGCTTGAACATCCGAATATTGTCGGAATTCGAGATAGCATCGAAGTTGACGGACAACGATTTCTCGTCATGGATTTTGTCGAAGGCGAGCCGCTGGACGACTACCTGCGGCGGGAACAAGCACCACTCCGAGAAATTCTGCTTATTTTCGCAAAAACTTGCGAAGCGGTGCACGTTGCGCACGGTCGGGGCGTAATACACCGCGACTTGAAACCAAGCAACATTCGCGTATCCCAAGATGGAACGCCTTACATTCTTGATTTCGGATCCGCGAAGATGACGGCAGACTCAGCAGGGAGATGGACTGGCGAAGCCGCAATTACGGTGACTGGTCATTTCGTCGGCTCTTTGCCATGGGCGAGTCCAGAACACGCAAATGGCGCAATGATCGACGAGCGAAGCGACGTCTATTCGTTGGGTGTGATGCTTTATCAACTCGTCACCGGACGGTTTCCCTACAGCATGCATGGGTCGATGCAGCATGTGCTGAACAACATTCGATGTGCTGAACCCACGCGTCCGCGATTGGCCTGTCGTACTG
>JBKJYI010000484.1:0-4606 GCA_046715855.1 Phycisphaerae bacterium | reverse complement strand
TTTCGGCGGTCTACGGCGGACTTTCCGGCAACCGCGATATTCCCCGAGCCGCGATGCTCGCGGTGGGCACTGGCCGCGACGAGGTGGTCAAACTCGTTTCGCAGATCGAGCGCACCGTGCACATCGCCAATGACAACTGCCCGCACCAGGTGGTCATCGTCGTGGAACTCGCGGACGCGGACGCGGTGATCAAGCATCTGCAGGCCCGGGGCATTTTCGTCGAGCGGCTTCCGTACGATCGCGGCTATCACACTCCGGTCTTTACTTATATCTGCGAGCCGCTGCACAAATATTTCTCGTCGCTCAAGATCAGCTCGCCCAAGTCGCTGCTTTATTCGTCGACGACGGCCAAGCCCTATCCAAAAAAGCCAAAAGAGATTTTGCAACTTGTGTCCGAAACGTTTGCCAGGCCCTTGCTGTTCCGTGACACAATTGAAGCAATGTATGACGACGGGGCGCGAGTTTTCCTGGAGGTCGGACCGCGCGGGCTGCTCACCGGTTTTGTAGACGACATCCTTCGTGGCCGGCCGCACACGTCGATCGCCATGAACAAGCAGAAGAAGTCCGGCATATCGACATTGCATAATGCGCTGGCCATGCTCGCAGCCTTGCACGTGCCCATGGATTTAAAGCCGCTTTACAAACGTCGCTCACCGCGCAAACTGCAGTGGGATGCCAAGGCCGACCGCGTCGCCGATCCGGACAAAGAACCGGGGACCATGCAGATCCCGCTTTCGTATCCGCAACTCACGCTGGCCGACCCCGAAAAATGGCGGGCGCTCGCACACCGGCAGGCGGCGAACGACTCGCCTGTCATGCTGAGCGAGGCGACGCATCCGGGAAACGCTATAAGCCGGGATTTCGAGCCAGCACTCTCGCAGGCGTTCCCCCTCTCAACCGCGTCTAACGGGGGGTACGCCCAGATTTCTGCAAACTCGGAGCAACTCATTCAACCGCCAACCGAGCCAATTGCCGACACGGGCTCGCTCCTGCACGCGCACACGCAACTCATGGCGGATTTCCTTCAGACGCACGAGCAGATCATGCAGGCCTGCATGGGTGGATCGTTGCCCGCGTCTGCATTGCAAAAAGATGGGGTAAGTCAAACCGAAGTGGCTCCTCATCGGTCCATGCCGGATAGGAAGTCTCGGCTGGCCGTTGCTACGCGGGCACCAGCCATCGAACACACCAAGGGCCACGTCGCGACGCAGCCCGCTAGTGAAATCCCGATCGTCTCTGAACCACGTACCATTGCGGAAAGTAAGCCGAACGCGGAGGTAATCGGGAACAAAGAGAGCATCGAAACGATTCTCGTTCGCATCGTGTCGGATAAGACCGGGTACCCGCCCGAAATGCTCGATCTCGATCTGGACATGGAAGCCGATCTGGGGATCGACTCCATCAAGCGAATTGAAGTGCTCGGCGCTTTGCAGCAGATGGACGCCGCCGCGACGCCGTCCACTATCGACATGGAAGCGGTCGCCAAGCTCAAGACGTTGCGGCAGATTGCAACTTTCATAGGCACGGAGGCACGAAGGCACGAAGGCACGAAGGGAAAAGACGAAACACCGAAAAGCCGAATCGGCGAAACAAACAGCACTGACAGCCACCTCACGTTTCCGGGGACCGTCGCGCGCATCACGCCGGGCAAGGATGTGGTGGTGACGCGCGGTGTCACGCTCGACGAGGATTTGTACCTGCTCGATCACTGCTTTGACCCGCCCGCCTCGCAGTGGGACGCCAATCGTGATCGCCTGCACGTCATACCCATGACCGTTAGCCTGGAGATGATGGCCGAGGTCGCCTCGCTGCTGATGCCGGGAATGAAAGTGGTCGGGGCCAAGAACATGCACGCAAGCAAGTGGATTGAAGTGCATCGCTCCGAAGGAGCCGTGCCGCTGACCATTTCCGCGACGCGCACCGAAAATACGGGCGAAGTGCGCGTTTGGATCCGGCGACAGGGGGCTAGCGAAATCGGCAAGCCTTCGCCCGCGCTGGCCGAATCCACCATCGTTTTTGCTGAAAATTTCCCGTCGCTCCCATCCATCGAAAACTGGAAACCAATGAATTCGCGCACGCCATGGTGCAATGCGAAGACGTTGTATTCCGAGCGGCGCATGTTTCACGGCCCACGCTTTCAGGGTGTCGTGAAGTTTGACTCCATGGGCGACGATGGCTTAGTTGCCGGCCTCGAAGTGCTCCCGCGCAATCAGCTCATCGCATCCAACCCGCAGCCTAAGTTTTTCATCGATCCCGTGCTCCTTGACGCCGCGGGGCAGATGGTTGGCTACTGGCCCACCGAGCATCTCGACGAAGGCTTCATGATGTTCCCCATCCAGATCCAGGAAATCCTGGTCTATGGCGAGCCGCCTCCGCCCGGTCGCCGTGCCGAATGCCGCGTCAAAATCCGTGACATCGGCCAGCGCCAGGTCCACGCCGATTTCGACGTGATCAGTGAAGACGGCAAACTCTGGATGCGCGTCATCGGCTGGACCGATTGGCGCTTCTACTGGGACCGCTCATTCTACGATTTCTGGCGCTTTCCGGATCGCGGCACGGTGTGCGAGCGCGTTGAACTTTCCCTCCCCGACGGCAGCGGCGATATCGAATGCCGCCGCATCGCGCCCATGGGCGAAGTCGGCACCAGCATCTGGGAAAACGTCGGCGCGCATCTGATCCTGAGCCAGGCCGAACTCCGCGAATACAAAACGATGAAGGACGGCCCGCGCCGCACCGAGTGGATCTTTGGCCGCGCCGCCGCCAAGGACGCCGTCCGCTCCTGGATCAAGCGCCATCACGGACTCAACCTCTTTCCCGCCGACGTGGAAATCACTGCCGACGAAAGCGGCCGACCGCACGCGACTGGCCCATGGACGAACCAAGTCCCCCACGTTCCGCGCGTCTCCATCGCCCACAAGGGCGCGTATGCGGTAGCCGCCGCCGGAAAGGGACTCTTGGGCGTCGACCTTGAGCACGTGGCCGTCCGCGAAGCCGCCTTTGAAACAGTCGCCTTCGACGACCACGAGCGGGGCCTGCTTCAACAGCTCGAAGGCAACCACCGCGACGAGTGGGTCACGCGGGCCTGGTGCGCGAAGGAGGCAGCGGGCAAGGCCATGGGCGTGGGCCTCATCGACGGACCGGCCACAATGGTCGTCCGCGAACTCGATCAAAACGCGGGAGCCATGCTGGTGAGCTGCGGCACAACCGCCACCGTTTCCGCCTTAAAGTCAAACAAGGGACGTTTCGTTGTGCATAGCATTCGCGACGGCGATTACATCGTAGCCATCGCCGTGCAGGAAAGGAATGGACATGCCGGGCATTGATCGCAACGCGGTTCGCGCCGAGTTGCTGAAAATCTTGACGAACCTCCGCGACGACTGGGACTTCTCGGACGAAATCACCGAGAAAACCGGCCTGTTCAGCGACATGGGCTTCGAGTCCATCGACGCAGTCGCCCTCGGCTCGGCGATCGAGGAGCATTTCAATCAGTCACTGCCCTTCGCGGAATTTCTGGCCAAGGCCTACGAGCGGCAGGCCAATGACATTACCATCGCCGAGCTGCTCGATTTTATCCTGCTCCATTTGAAGCCCACGCAGGAGAGCGCGAAGTGAAGCCGCGCGTAATCATCTTCGGTCTCGACGGCGGCGCCTTCTCGGTGCTCGACGACCTCGTGCGGCGCGGCGTCATGCCCTATCTCGGCGAATTCATGTCGCGCGGTGCCCGCGCGCCGCTGATGTCCACCGTTCCGCCGCTGACGCCCCCTGCGTGGACGACGCTGTTCACCGGCCGGTCGCCGGGCAATCACGGCATCACCAACTTTTTGCAATTCGAGTCCGCCGAGTCGAAGTACATTCGCGTGGTGACCTCGCGCGAAGTGCGCGTACCCACGATCATGTCGCTCCTTTCGCAGGCCGGATTGCGTACGGGCTGCTTGAATCTCATCGCCCACAACCCCCCGCCAAAGTACAACGGCTACGTCGTCCCCGGCTGGGTCACTTTTCGCTGGATCAAAAAATACTCCCACCCCGAGGGCTTTCTCGATCGCGTGGGCGCGGCAGTGCCAGACCTTGACATCAAAGACCTGGGCATGGATTTCAGCGAGGAGCGCAAGGCCATCCAGGGCGCGGCCCTCTCCGACTACGAGCCGTGGATCAACATGCACATCCGCCGCGAGCGGCAATGGTTCAGCATTCTGCGGCACCAGATGAGCCACGAGCCCTGCGACTTTGAGGCCGTCGTCTTCGACGGTGTGGACAAACTCCAGCACCTTTGCTGGCCTTACATCGATCCGGCTCTTACGCCCGCCAACCCCGACGCGGCTTTCCTGCGCATCCAGCGCCGCTGCTGGGACTATTTCCGGCAGATTGACGGCTTCCTCAAGGAAACGGTCGAACTCGCCGGCCCGGACGCTCACGTGCTCGTCGTCTCCGACCACGGCTTCACCGGCAGCGACGAGGTCGTTTACATCAACACCTGGCTCGAGCAGCAGGGGTACCTCAAGTGGTCCGATACCACCGCCGTGCAGACCGATGAGTCCGCCGAGCTTGGCCGCGCAAGACCTTACCACTTGACCTTCTTCGACCTCGAAAAGACTCAGGCCTACGC
>JBKJYI010000483.1:0-6638 GCA_046715855.1 Phycisphaerae bacterium | reverse complement strand
CGTAGAGGTCGTGGGCGGTTTGTGCTAGAGCTTTCGGGGCTTGGGTCAGCCCTTTGGGGCCGATGGACATGCCGCCGCCGGCGACGACGGGCCACGAGTGCCACGGCGTGTCAACGGGGGCGGTGGTGACGGAAACGTGGATGGTGGGGACGTTCCAACTGATGTCGCCCACGTCGGTCGAGCCGCCTTCGGGGACCTGGCCTTCCAGGGGATGGACGGAACCGTCCAAACCTCTTTCGGGCTTGCCGGTTGCGCGCTGAATGGCCTTGGCGAAACTCTGCTCCTCCGGCGTGTATTGGATGGGGCCCAAGGCGATGAGATTGTCGTGCATGAGCCTTGCGCCGGCCATGTTCACGAGCATTTCGTAGTCGCCGCCTTGCACGGTGACTTTGCCTTCGACGCCGGCCATAAGGGCCGCGCCGTTGACGATGTCGCGCACGCGGTTGAACACTTCGTCCACGCCTTCGCGCGACCAGTCGCGGACCCAGCACCACATTTTGGCGTATTCGGGGATGACATTGGGGACGTCGCCGCCGGACTGGATGGTGTAGTGCATGCGGACCGACGGCTTGACGTGCTCGCGAAGCATGTTGATGCCGTGGGCGCAGAGTTCGAGAGCGTCTACGGCGCTGCGGCCATTCCACGGATCGTGGGCCGCGTGGGCGGCCTTGCCGTGGAATTCGATGATAAAGTCGATGAGGGCCTGGGTGCTGACCACATCGGCGCGGGTTTCGTCGGCGGGGTGCCAGGCGAGAACGACATAAACATCCTTAAAGAACCCGTCGCGGGCCATATAGATCTTGCCGCCGACAGCTTCCTCGGCTGGCGTGCCGAAAAATTTGATCGTTCCCTTCAGCTTGCCATCGGCGATGAGTTCTTTGATCGCTGTGGCGGCACCGAGACTGGCCGCGCCGAAGAGATTATGCCCGCAGGCATGCCCGGCCGATCCGGCATTCAGGGGCTCTTTGGTGGGCTGCGCTTTTTGTGACAGACCCGGCAGCGCATCGAACTCACCGAGAATTCCGATAACGGGCTTGCCTGAGCCGTAAGAAGCGACAAAGGCGGTGGGCATGCCGGCGACGCCACGTTCGACTTTGAAGCCCTGCTGCTGGGCATAATCGGCGAGGACTTTGGAAGATTTGGTTTCTTTCAACGCCGTTTCGGCGAATGCCCAGACCTGATCGCTGAGTTTGATGAGTTCAGGTCTTTGGCGATCAACCGAAGATATTGCGTCCTGTTTGCTTTTCTCCGCCGCAGGTGCGGCGGCACTCATGAATGCAAAGGCGGCGATGGCGGCTTGAAAAATCGATTTCATATTTTGTGCTTACCGGGTAAACAATTCCGAAATTTGAACCTTGAACTGTTGGAGTAAAAGCGATTCGATTATGTCGTCCGCTTCGAAGTAGCCGTGGGGCTCGTATTGTTTCCCGGACAAGGAAAAAATCTCCAGAGATTTCGCCTCTGGATCAACAATCCAATACTCGCGGACGCCGTTTCGGGCGTACAGAGCGTGTTTCACAAATCGATCACGCGCGATGCCGTCTGGCGAAAGGACTTCGATGACCAGATCTGGTACGCCTCTGACCCAGTCCTGAACAATTCCTAGGTTGCTTCGTTGGACGAAAAGGATGTCTGGTTCAACAATGTCTCCCGAGGGTAGATGCACATCATATGGAGCAACGAACACCTGGCCAAGTGACGTGGCGCGCACGTGCGCATGCAATAGGGCAAAAAGATTTCCCACTGCCGCTTGATGCGCGGTTTTTGGCGCTGGGCTCATGAACAGTTCCCCATCAATCAGCTCAGCCAGAGTGCCCTCGGGCAACGCCATGAAATCCGCGACGGTCTTGCGGGGACGAATTTTGTGGCGCACGATCATGTCAGAATCTTATCGAAAGCTGCCCTTTCATTCAACGAAGTGTGCACGCAAGGAAAAACGTTCGGCCCGGACAAGGTCGTCGTAGGTCTCGCGGCGGCGGATGAGGCGGGCGGAGTCGCCTTCGATGAGGACTTCGGCGGCGCGGGGGCGGGAGTTGTACTGGCTGCTCATGGTGAAGCCGTAGGCTCCGGCGGAAAAGATGCACACCAGGTTACCGCGCTGCAACGGAGGGAGCATGCGGTTCTTGGCGAGGAAGTCCCCGCTTTCGCACACCGGACCGACGATATCGACCCGTTCGAGTCCGGGCATGGTTAGCTCAGGCGACCGCGTTGGGGGGATCATGCCGGGCGGCGGGGCGACAGGCCAGGCAAAGTGGTATGCGCCGTATAGAGCTGGGCGAATCAAGTCATTCATGGCCCCATCGACAATCACGAACGTTTTCTCGCCTGACGATTTGCGATACAGCACGCGGGTCAGGAGCACTCCGGCATTGGCGGCGATGCTGCGGCCTGGCTCCAGCAGGATTTGAAGTCCGCTGTTTTTCAGGAGCGGCACGACGGCCTTGGCGTATTCGCTGGCCGGCGGCGCTTCTTCCTTTGCGTAATGCGCGCCGAAGCCACCGCCAAGGTTGATCGCGGTAATGTCGTGCCCGTTGCCTTGCAGTTCGTCGATGAGGGCGAGTGCTTTGTTGACCGATTCAATATACGGTTCGACAGAGTTGACCGGAGAGCCGAGGTGCAGATGGATTCCACTGAGCCGCACGCCCGGATGCGATTTGAACTCATCGAAGACGCGCCGAGCGCGGACGAGATCGATTCCGAACTTGGTTTCGCGCTTGCCCGTTGTAGTGTAGACGTGAGTATGCGGGTCGACGTCGGGGTTGATTCGGATGGCGGCATGCGCGACTTTGCCTGACCGTTGAGCAAGCCGAGCGATGTTCTCGAGTTCTTCCTCCGATTCGATATTGAACCACCCCACGTGGTGGCTGAGTGCGAAATCGATTTCCGCGTCGGTTTTCCCGACACCTGCAAACACCGCGCGAGCTGGGTCTCCGCCGGCTTCGATGACGCGCTGAAGCTCTCCGCCACTGACAACATCGAAAGCAGCGCCACGCTCGTGAAGTAGCCGCAAGATCGCCAGGTTCGAGCAGCTTTTCACGGAAAAGCAGATGGTCGGATCGAGTGGAGCGAAGGCCGCGTGTAGCCGGTCGTAGTGATCGAGAAGCGTCTGTCGTGAGTAGACGTAAAGCGGCGTGCCGAATTGCTCGGCGGCGTTACGCAGGTCAACTTCTTCGCAACGCAAAACACCATTTTGATATACGAAGTGATCCATGCGCCCAATATAAGCTAGTTTGCGAGGTCTTAGAACCATTCGGTTGCAAAACCTGCCGTGGCTTGAAATAATATGGCCGTAGATTTGCCGCAAGGAGCAACTATGACTATCGACAAAGTTCGAGGCGCGAGAGGGTCGGAGCCTTTTGTTCCGTTCACGATTTCACTGGGCGACGGGCGTCAGTTCTACGTGAGACACCCCGACGCAATTTGGATCACTCCGGAAGCGACGCGCACGATATTCGTCTCCGAAGGCGGCGAAGATTACAGCATCATCGATCTTTTGCTGGTTACTTCTCTTGACTTTAAGAAGCGCGGGCCGCGCGGGCGAAGCAATGGAAAGTCGAACGGCAAGCACCGCTAGCCCTGATTCTTTCATGCCAGCCATCTCCAAAGAAAAGCCCTTGGAATCCGTCAAATTATCAGCTCCGGACGTAGTGTTGTTTACGGACGGCGCATGTAGCGGGAATCCCGGCCCCGGCGGCTGGGCGGCAATTTTGAAGCATCCGGCGTCGGGGAAGGTCAAGACCCTCGCTGGCGGGCAGGCGCTGACTACGAACAATCAGATGGAACTCAAAGGGGCGATCGAAGGGCTGAAAGCGATTGATTCGACGAAGCGCCGCCGCGTTCATCTGGTGAGCGACAGTCAGTACGTCATTCACGGTCTCACCCAGTGGATTCCGGGCTGGGTCGCCAATAATTGGCGGAAAGGCAAGAAGGCCAATGCTGAGGCGGTCAAGAATGTCGAGTTGTGGAAGGAGTTGTACGAACTGGCGCAACGGCACGACATGAGTTACGAGCACGTTCGCGGCCACAGCGGCCATCCGGAAAACGAGGAATGCGATCGACTGGCGGTTGAGCAAGTCGCGCAATATCGATGAGTTTTTGATCCGAAGAAGACACAGAAAAGGATAGGCGCATCCGCAGATTGCACAGATTCGCGCAGATTTTTCGGATGCGTGATTGGCGGCCTTTCCCGCGGTCCTGATATTACCGGTTCAATTCGTCGTGGCGGGCAATGATTTTGACGGCGATAATTCTAAGGCTTTTCGTTTGATCAGAACGATCAAATTGTGCGAAGTGATGGAGCACGGATTTTCTTAAACAGCCCTCGTCGGCGAGAAAGTCTGCGGGAACCTCGTGCACGCTTTCCTTTGTTCGAACGAGGTAAATTCGCTCTACGAGGACTTCGTCCAGGTCGGAACCGGCGAGGTAGATCGCCTGTGCGGCCTCGTCGAATAGGGCTGCAAACGCCATTTGAAGGGGGCGGGGATCATCGCCGAGCTTGTACGACGGGCTAAAGGTCTTGGACTTCTCGAAGTAGATGTGGCCGCCTTGTTGTGGCATCGATCAAAGCGGAAGCTGGTACTCGGTGATGTACCCACGCTGCTGGAAATATTCGAACAGCTCGGCGATGGTGCGGAAGATACGCGTTGCGGTCTCACTTACGAAGGGTGACGGGTCGCAGTTGGGCCGCCAAACGACGAAGGCTTCGCGAGTTCCTTCGAAGGCGTGATGCAATTCTCGCTCGACCCCCGAAGACAGCGCGGGCCGGCCATCGGGCATCGCGGGAATATAGCTGACGATCATGTCCGATTGATCGATGAGCTTGAAATCGCGGGCATAAATTTGACCGTCAATGTCGCGAGCGATGCTGTTGATTTCCTTCGCGTTCATCGAGACCGTCCGCCCATTCACTTCGCGTACGAAGTGACTCTCGCCGCGGCGAAGTGCCTCACCCGCCAGACCCATTAACTGTTTTTCGTCCACGTCGGCGGGATCAAAGGTGATGAAGTGCTCGGCCAGGCTGTCGCGAAAATGTTCGATGTCCGCGAGGATCGCGGGCGAATCCATCACATGGGTCATGGGGAACGAGGGGTACACTTTCTTGCGGTGCGGCTCGAACATGAGGCGATACATGGCCTGGGCGTTGATGCGGGCGTTGCTTCGCGAGAGGACGTAGGCCTGCCCGTAACCTGCGATGGCGTCGGCCATCGCCTCGGTGACCACGATCTCTTCCTCGCGCCAGACGAGGATGTCCTTGAGCGTGTGCCGGATGTCGTGTTCGCGTTCAAGACGCTCGTGCACTGCGTCAACATTATCGACCAGAGTGATGTAGAGATCGGCGTCGAGTTCGCGCATCTGGGCGTGGTCGTAGGCGGGAAAGAGCCCGTGCTTCCAGCGAAATGTCGCATGGGTGTTCACGATGAGATCCACGCCGGTTGCGGCGGCGCGGAGGATGTCCTTAAACACGCTGCGTCGGAGGGTAGTCAGCCGCTGGCGGGACAGGTCGAGAATGCGGCCCGGTACGATGTCCGGCGCCTCGGCGTACATCAAATCGCCGACGTTGAACAGGACCACCTCACGGCATCTCGCTCGAGCGATCTCGACAACCTGCTGCAGAAATTCCTTCTTGTCGAGACCGACCTGCCCGGTAACAACCGCGCGCACGCCTTGGCGCCTCGGTTTTCTTTGGTGCAAAAAAAGTGCGTTCTGACGCGTCATTTCGATAAAACTATGGTCGTCGTCGTCATTTCTTCTTCGATAATCACCCGCCTACCAAGAAGTAACCCTTTCACGGATTTTTCAATCGGGTAAAGACAGCGACGCAAAATCTGCTCTTCAGCCTTGAAATAATCGATCCACAAATCCGGTTCGGCCAGATACCTTACAGCCCGCGACAAACTGTAGAGTGGACTGTAGTGTTTCCAAATTTTCTGATAAACGGTTGTTTTCATCAGCACGCTATTGCGCGCGTCATGGCTGGTCAGCCTAGGGACATTGTCGCTATTCAATAGTGCATCGACCGCATGGAGGGCGGTGTAAAACGTTACCGTAACCAGCCAGTCAGCATGAGTGGGAGGAACAAGCGGGATGAAATCTCGATTATGCTTCCACTGTTTGAGATGGCTTGAAGGGCTCGCCATAAATCAACGTCGTCGATGCCGGATCGAGGAATCGATCGATTTCTTCCCATGGAATTTGTAGCACCTCAACCATACCAACGTTAAAGCCGCGAACCAAGTCCACATTCAGACCGGAAAGCATATCCGCAAGGTCGAAATCGCAACTTCTCGTTCTTGGAGAGAAAAAGAACGTCAACATACCGCTCTCGGGGACACAATAGCAACTCTTTACATGAGCCTGATTGATTGCACACCATTTCGTGACGTGCCGGAGGAGGGCATCGAGCTCCTGAATCCAAACGTCGATACTAATGCCCAATTGACACGATTCGATGATTTGACGACCGGTACGAAAAAAAAGGTCCTGGCTTGCGGGTCGCAATACAAACGGCGTTTCGCCATCGTGGGCTTCGCTGATTTGCTTGACCTTATTCTGGATTGCCTTAGGCATGGGTTCACTTGCGCGGACAGGAGTTTGATGCCTACTCGTCAGCCGGGACGCCGAATTCCTGCACCCAGTAG
>JBKJYI010000482.1:0-8131 GCA_046715855.1 Phycisphaerae bacterium | reverse complement strand
GCATAGGTCAGACTTACCATCGCCCCGGGACCGTTTCCGTAGAGAAAGATTTTCCTGGCATCCAACCGCTCGTCGTGCTCGATGATCTCGAAGCAGGCGGAAAGCCGTCGGAACATTTCCTCGAAGTCGCTGTCTTCGGGCTTGGCCTCATATTTGAGTTCAAAGGCAATGGTTGCGTACCCGCGGTCGGCAAACTTGGGGCCATAGTGGTAGACCGCCTGGGCTGCCTCCCCATTGGGGCTATGAACTAGAATTACGGTTCGGAAAGGGGCGATTCCGTTTGGTAGCGCCAGGTACCCGGAAATTGCGGGCTTGGATTCGCCCGGCTTGTATTCAAATTTGAAATGAGTCGGCAGCTTGGTTGATGTCCACGTCAATCCCGGGAGGGACTCGGGTTGAAGGTTCTGGGCTGAACTCAGCCTGACAAAGCATCCCACCGCCAATGCCGCGATTCGCCATTTGCTCGTACCGATCTGAAACCGCATCATTTTGCACTCCTCGTACGTCTCGCGCACCCTAGAATTTCCGAGAGAAGCCTACACTTATTGACCCCGTTTCATCAAGTCACCCACATGCGCTTGCTACGGTGTTGTGATATTGACATTGCCCAATGACAGGCTTAGCTTCCATTTTGTCTTTGACCGAACCGATCTTTTCTGCTGGAGGGCTCAATTATGGCCAACATGTACAAGGACATCACGGGGGCAATCGGGCGGACTCCGATGGTCAAAATCAACCGTATTATCGACTCGCCAGCGACGGTGGTGGCCAAGCTCGAATTCGGTAATCCACTGTCCAGCGTGAAGGACCGGATCGGGGCGGCGATGATCGAGACGGGTGAGCAGGATGGCCGGATTAACAAGCAGACGACGATCGTCGAGCCGACCTCTGGGAACACAGGGATTGCTCTGGCGTTCGTTTGTGCGGCGAAGGGATACCGGCTTACGCTGACCATGCCCGAGAGCATGTCGGTGGAGCGGCGGACGATTTTGAAGGCGCTGGGGGCGAACCTGGTGCTGACCCCGGCTGCGGATGGAATGAAGGGGGCGATTGCCGCTGCAGAAAAGCTGGTGAAGGAAACGACCAATGCGTACATGCCCCAGCAATTCGAAAATCCCGCCAACCCCGAAATTCACCGACGGACCACCGCCCAGGAAATCTGGGCTGATACGGACGGCAAGGCCGACATTTTGGTGTCAGGCATTGGCACTGGCGGAACCATCACCGGGGTGGGCGAAGTCATCAAGTCGAAGAAGCCGGGGTTCAAGTGCTATGCAATCGAGCCGGAAACTTCGCCGGTTATTACCCAGAAGCGAGCGGGTCAGCCACTGCAGCCGGGCCGCCACATGATCCAGGGCATCGGCGCGGGTTTCATTCCGAGCATTCTGAATCTGCAAGTCATCGACGATGTCATCCGCGTGACCAACGAAGACTCTTTCGCATGGGCCCGGCGGGCGGCGCGGGAAGAAGGAATTTTCTGCGGAATCTCCTCGGGCGCAGCGCTGTATGCAGCCAACAAAGTTGCCCAGATGCCGGAAAACAAGGGCAAGCTCATCGTGGCGATTCTGCCCAGCGGCGGCGACCGCTATCTTTCGACTCCGCTTTTTGCGGAGTAGGTTCAGCGTACCGGCAACGCTGATTGCAAAAGTACATTCGCTACCGTCCGAGCAACCACGTCGTTCCCGAATGGCGCCGGGTGCAGTTCGTCCAGTGCCAGCGGCTCTGTGGAATTCCGGCTGGCTTCGCGTAGCGGCTCCAGCAAATCAATCACCTGAAAACCGTGTGACTCTGCCAATGCACGTACCCGTGCATGCAGCTCGATGTACGGATCGTCAGTCAGACCATCAAGGATCGGGAAAACAACCACGTACACCGGGACTGTCGAAGCGGTCGCACGGAGCGCCTCGAATCCAAGAGCGACGCGATCCCAGCCTGCTCCAGGTTCGTGAATCTTGTGAAAAAAAGATTTCTTCCCAGCTCGTAAGGGAGCTTTTCGAGACTGAGTTGGAGAGGAGTTGGCCCCGCTTCCCCATGCCTCCTTTTCGGTAAGCCACGCGTAGTAGCCCAGTCGAAACAACCGGGAGTGACCTGCCAGGGTGCCGGAACGGTGAATGATGTTGTCCAGGTATTGCCGCTTCGCCGGCCCGGCTCGATTGCGCAAAACTGCGAACTCTGCACTGTACTCAGATGGATCATTCATACAGTACCCAAAAAGGATCGCGTCTGGTGAGTAAGCGAGGGCTCGAACGCGTAGATTCTCCACGTTTTGGTTTATGTTGTACCCGGCCACACCGAAATTGATCACTTCTGCTCGTCGACCATCCGGAGATGGATGCAAATTCAAAATCGATTCGAGTCTGGATGGGTAGGTCTCCGCGTCCTTCACGTAGAGACCGAACGTCGTGGAATCTCCCACGCAGGCGATCCGAAAGGTGTTCATGGGTTTGGCTTGGGGAATTTCCTTTCCGCGAAGCCCGGCGGAGTTGATCGGATCGCCACGGTAGATGGATTTCGGCACGAGCTCGTATCGCAGAATCGGGTTTCCGCAGATCCGGTAATTATCCAGCGGTATGGGGTCAAAACGCGGACCGATGTCGAAAACGCGAACGGCGATTTCCCCGAACATCAAGCCGGCAAACAGGCCGCCCAAGATGAGTGTCAATCGGAATTTCCAGCGAGGTCGGGTGGTAGGATGTTTCATTTCTTGCTTGGGCCGATGCTCAGGCACCGCGACGTCAATATCCGAAACGGGTTCTAGCATGCGCGTGGCATCCGGATGATGGCGAAGCGTTCGGCGCGTGTACGACCAGGATTCGAGCCGATCCTCGACGATATGTTAGGCTTGGCCCAAGGGGAAAACCAACAGCAAAACGGCGGTTCTTCAATCGTCAGAAGAATCAGCCGGGCCAGTCTCCTGGGCGCCGTCCAATATTCGTGTGCGGACGTCGCCGCCTTGTGTCAGGCGAAGCTCCAGTACTTTGTGCGTTCGCGAGCAAGTCATCGCGATTGTGGTCTCCGGCATGTCGAAAGAATGAGATTGGTGGCAGGCGGGGCAATCAAATCGAACCAGCATCGTTTTTTCGTCAGCTCCTTCTTGGTGGAACGTTTCTGTAGAGAGCACGTCACCAGACTCAAGAGTTAAAGGAAAATCCAGGTCATGACAAGAAACAAGGGCACCAGAATTCCCAGGCTGTAGGCCATGTAGCCGAAAAACCCCGGCATTTTCACGCCGGATTGCTCGGCGATGCTTCTGACCATGAAGTTCGGGCCGTTGCCGATGTAGGTGTTGGCGCCCATGAAAACCGCACCAAGCGATATGGCCGTCAGCAGGTCGGAGCGAATGTAATTCCCGTCGAGCAGTTGGAGGATGCCCGGGCCGGGCTGGTGGCTCATGGAGTTAGCGACTTCGAAAAAGACCAGATAGGTCGGGGCATTATCCAGGAAACTCGACAAAGCGCCGGTGGTCCAGAAGAATTTCCACGGGGCGTCAAGCACGCTACCAATTTGTTCACCGCCGGCACGGAGTATTTCGAGGGGCGGTTGCATGGCGATGAAGATGCCGATGAACAGGGCGGCGACTTCAAGGATGGCTGCATAGTTGAATTGATTGTCCGTCCGAATGCGGTTTGACGTGCCCAGCAACGAAAGTCCAGCAAATGAAAGCATGGTCATTTCGCGGAGGAAAGGAAAGGCAATTACCGGCGTTCCGAACAGCGGCTCTCCCGGCTTGATGAGGGCCACAGAAAGGACGACCGCCAGGAGAAATACAAGATTAATTTTTCCTTCGACTCGGAGAGGTTGGATCAGGGTCTCATCCGCGGCGATGCGGGGCTTGTCTTCGCGGCGGTAAACGATCGTGTCCCAGCAGTAATACACGAACAATAGGATGACACAGAGGAACGCCCACTCCAGCCAGAGGTTGAGCGTCCACAAAAAAGGCACGCCTTTGAGATAGCCCAAGAACAGCGGCGGGTCGCCGATGGGCAGAAGGCACCCGCCGATGTTGCTCACCAGAAAAATAAAGAAAATTACCGTATGCCGGACGTGTTTCCGTTCGGAGTTGGTCTGCAGCAGCGGGCGAATGAGCAGCATGCTCGCTCCCGTGGTGCCGACAAAACTTGCAATCGCCGCGCCAACGGCCAGAAAGGCCGTATTGGTGCTGGGACGGGCGGCCAGGTCGCCTTTCAAACTCACCCCTCCGCTGATCACGTAGAGCGAAAATAGCAGCACGATGAACGGAATGTACTCATCGAAAATGGCGTGCTGCAAAACGTGGAAAGTCTTGGAGACATCGTACCAAGCGAGGTAGTACCCGATGGTCACGCCAGCGAACAGCAGCGACACCAGCAGCCGGTTACGATTGTGCTCCCACCAATGAGCGGTGCGGGGAATGAGCGGGAGGAGGGCGATGCTCAGCAAAATGCCGACAAAAGGAATGATCGACCACAGGCCCGGCACGGAGGTTGATGTGGTCGCAGCGAGCATTATTTCGTGAACGGTTTAGGCCGGTTGGCGAACCGACATCATGTAATCGAGTTCGGGCGGAGTTGCCCCAAGGCGGCGGATGATGTTGACCGCCTGGGCGCGGTGGTGGGTTGAGTGCGTGCACATCTGGATCATCATATCGGCAAGCGTGGCGGAAAAGAGGCTGCCTTTTGAATCGCGATAGGTGATTCGTTCGCAAGTTTTCAGAGCGGTGATGGAGTTCAGGAAAGCGTCGCGCAGTCCGGCATTCGACAAAAACCGATTGGCAATGTCCATCGGCGAAGCGTGCTCATCCTCGTCGGGCCACGGCGTGTCGCGCTCGCCTTGCCAGCGCTTTAGCCAGACGGTTTCACCGGCCAGGATGTGCAGGAGGCTTTTGCGTAAAGAGCCGCGGCCGATATCAAAAGCTTTGTCGAGCTGCTCTGGGGCCATGCCCGCCGCAGCTCGCGCAAGGTTTTCATTGGCCCAGTCGCCGTAGTGCAACAGCGTTTTGATGGTGGCCCCGTCGATCATCGCACGGTTTTAAACAGCGCGGCGTCGAGAAGCAAGGTTAAGGTAGGGGCTATCGGATTAAGCTAAGCGGTCGGCTCTGGCATGCCCATTCGCCGCAGCCAGCGAAAGTGCGAAACGAGTCCAGCCCGGAAGCTCGGTTGGGCGTTGTAGCGCAGGCCGTACTCTTTACATGTTTCCGCCACCATCGGAGCCAACGCAGGGTAGTGAACGTGGCAGATGTGCGGGAACAGGTGATGTTCAATCTGGAAGTTCAGCCCACCGACGAGCCACGACAGCAGCCGATTTTTTTGCCCGAAGTCCACGGTGGTCTCTACCTGGTGAACGGCCCAGTCGTGCTCCATGCGCCCGGTGTCCTCGCGCGGCTGCGGGAATTCGGCCTCCTCCACGCAGTGGGCGAGTTGGAACACCACGCTAAGCACGATGCCCATCACGTAGGTCGCGGCGAAGTACAGCCCAAGCACGACCCACCAGGGGTGGAACATCATGGGAATGACCCAGGCGATGGTGAAGAAGGCCGCCTTGCCTCCGAAGAAAACGGCCAAGTCCCAGCCGCGAGGCCGGGCGATGGTGTGGCTGCCGATGCGGGCAGTCGCGAGGCACTGAAAGTCGTCGTACACGTGCCATTTCGACGGCAGAAATCCGTAGAGCATCCACAGGTAAAAGTGCTGCAGCCGGTGGAAGCGAAGCCGTTTTTGGTGCGGCGAAAGTCGTCCGAGCAGTCCCAGATTGATGTCGTCGTCGTGGCCGGCGATGTTGGAGTAGGTGTGGTGAAAGGCGTTGTGCTTGCGGGCCCACATGTAGGAGCTGCCGCCCATGAGGTCGAGGGTCATGGCGGCCAGCTTGTTCACGAACTTGTACTTGGAGTAGCCGCCGTGCCCGCCGTCGTGCTGCACATTGAAGCCGATGGCCGCAGAGAATAGGCCCAGCAGGAGCGCGAGCGGAATGGCCTGCCACCAGGCTGCGGCGAAAAACACAAGCAGTAAGTAGACGGCGGTAAAGCCTGCGAGAAGGACCCCGGTCTTGATGTACATGCGCGGGCAGTCGCGCTGGTCGATGCCCTTGGATTTGAAGTAGGCTTCCACGCGCTGCTTGAGCGCCTGATCGAAACCGATTCGGGGCCCGAATTTCAAGCTATTGGAACTTCGGGTTGCGTGTGAAGCGGCCTGATCCGTCGAGGCTAGCAGCTGAGTGGACAATTCTGCGATTCCTCCGTGTCATCCAACTGGGTAAACGAACATTCCGAGGCGCTACTCTGATTTAACTCCAGAGTACGATGCTTTTCAACTGTGGAATGTCCTTAGACGGTCACTACGTTCCCCATTATCGTCGCGGGCGGTATAAGTGCGACAAGTTTTTGGTCTATTTGGTAGCGACGAGGAACGAAATGTCCGCATCCACCGAGAAGATGGAAAAGATTGTGGCTTTGTGTCGGCGCCGAGGGTTTATCTTCGGCAGCAGCGAAATTTACGGCGGCATCGGCGGGTTCTGGGATTATGGCCCGCTGGGCTGCGAGCTCAAGAAAAACATCAAGGACGCCTGGTGGGAGGACATGGTCCGCAACCCGCCGCCGGGCCCGGATGGCCGCGAATTTCAGATGGTCGGCGTCGATTGCTCGATCATTATGAATCCGAAAGTCTGGGAGGCCAGCGGGCACCTTGCTGGCTTCGCCGATCCAATGCGCAAGTGCCCGGGTTGCGGCCACTTTGTACGCGCTGACCAGCTTTGGGAAGCACTCGCTACTTGCCCATGGATGGATTCCCTCATTCAAGAATTCACACCTGTTACCGGGATCATTGATACTCCACGAATGATGAAGTGGGCGAAGTCAAAGGGAAAGAAACTCGCTCCGAACTTGGCCCTTGTAAAGAATCCGGAAGTCACGATCAGTTGGCTTGCAACGCGAGTAAACGGTCAGCCTGACGCGCCGCCCACTCTCCAAGAAATCACTAGCTATATCGCCACCGAACAACTCCATGCGACTGGCTTGCAGGAACCATGCCCGCGCTGCGGCGGTCCGCTCGGACCGCCGGCGCCTTTTAAGCTGATGTTCGAATCGCACGCGGGTATCGAGCAGACCGAAGAAAGCAAGGTATACCTTCGCCCCGAAACCTCTCAATGAATTTTCGTTAACTTCAAGAACGTGATGGACTCGACTCGTGTAAAAATTCCGTTTGGAATTGCTCAGATTGGCAAGGCTTTCCGCAACGAGATTACGCCGCGTAACTATACTTTCCGCTCGCGCGAGTTCGAGCAGATGGAGATCGAGTTCTTCTGCAACCCGAAGGAATCGCGGATGTGGTACGAGTTCTGGCGCGACTTGCGCAAGGGCTGGTACACCTCGCTGGGTATCAAGAGCGGCAATCTCCGGCCTCGCGAGCAGGGCAAGGAGGAACTGGCCCATTACAGCGTCGGCACCACCGACATCGAATACCTCTTCCCCTTCTCCGACGAGCCGCAGGAACTCGAAGGCGTGGCCCATCGCGGCGACTTCGACTTGAAGGCCCACGGCAGACACTCCAAGAACAACGAAAACGCCTTCGAAGTCATCGACGAGGAAACGCCAACCGCCGAGGGCGATAAGAAAGAGCGCTTCGTGCCGCACGTGATCGAGCCATCTGCCGGGGCCGACCGCTTCACCCTCGCGGTGATTTGCGAAGCCTATTCGTACGATGAGTCGCGTGCTTCGCCGGAGTTCATGAAGTTCCACCCGCGTCTGGCCCCGATCAAGGCCGCCGTATTCCCGCTGGTCGCCAAGGACGGCCTGCCCGAAATCGCCGAGCCGATCTTCCGCGAGATCAAAAAGCACTTCCCGGCGCAATACGACGCCAAGCAGTCGATCGGCAAGCGCTACGCCCGCATGGACGAGGCCGGCACGCCGTTTTGCTTCACCATCGACGGCCAATCCAAGGAAGACGGCACGGTCACCGTTCGCAATCGCGACGACGCCAGCCAGATCCGCATCGACAAAACCCGCTGCCTCGAATACCTCCGCGACCAACTCAAGCTATGAGTAACTCTGCCATGTCAGGATTTAACGAGCTAAAACCAAGGACTCGAAATGCCGAGCTTGAGCCTGTTTTCCGCGCATGGTCGCTCGCTCGAGACCAACATGAGTTCACTCACGGTGCTTCTG
>JBKJYI010000481.1:0-5728 GCA_046715855.1 Phycisphaerae bacterium | reverse complement strand
AGTGAGCACAGTCCTCGTAGCCCCATCCAGACGCGTTAGTAATCAGCTTGCTGTGTAGAGGTTATTTTCGGCCGTGCGGTCGACGATGATGGTGTCGGCGAGGCCGAGGTCGTTGCCTTTCTTTTTGATGGCTTTGCCGTGTTCGTCGAATTCCATGTCGGCCTGGGCGGTGTATTTTTCGGCGAGGTTGTTGAGGGAATCGCGGAAGGCTTCCTTGTCGATTTTGGCGAGCGAGGCCGCGGACTCGACGACTTCGTTGATGTAGCGGGTGAAGACGTCGCGGCGGCGGGTGTAGTCGGCGCGGGTGCGCTTGCGGCGAAGCAGGGTAGCGAGTCGCCGGCCACACTCGGAGATGGCGAGCTTCACTTCCTTGCGGATTTCGTCGTAGTCGGCGATGGCCTCCTTGCCCTCGGAGATGAAGGGGACCCAGACGCTGGCCATGTGGATGAGGATGAGCATTGGGGCGCGGGGGACCGAGCCGCTTGATTGCGGGATCGCGTAGTTGTTCCACTTGGTATCCACGACCGATTTGAACAGGCAGCACGAGCTTTGCTGATAGAGCAGCGGGACGCGGTTGGCGAAGCGGATGATGCGGGCGGCCACATCGCCGTCCTCGCCGGGTTTGCCGTTAGTCGCGGCGTCGGGGTCGTCGTCATGGCGATCGAAGCCGAGTTCGCCGCCGTAAGCGAGGCCCACTTCGATGGCGAACGGGTTGCCGCGATAGACTGCGGGCGGGCGGGTGCTGGCGGTGTAGAATTCGGCTTTGATGCCTTTGAGCAGGCCTGCGAGGATTGCCTCTGCGCCCATGGGTGCAAGGCAGTCGGTTGATGGCGCTTTAAGCTTGGCGGCCTGCAATGCCTGATAGATTTTCTCTGCGACAGGCGGCGGAATGGAGTTGACCCAGGTCTGACTTGTGACTGCGGCGGCGGTGCAAACGTGCGCGGCGATGGCCGGACTTACGCGGGAAAACTCCTCGGTCAGAAATGCGCCGAGTTTTTTCTCGCCGGTCTCCTTGAGCATTTTGAGAAATGTGCCGAGCTCGATGCCGTATGGGTGAGGACGAATCTCCTTTGTTTCGGCGGGGAGCTTGTCGGTGCCGCGCGGGAGTTCCATGGCCGCACCTTCCGGCGGTCGGAAGCTAAACTTCGCGTGCGGGTTGGCGATGGCGGTTAGTTCGAGATAGTCGTCCACGCTCTGGCGGCCCTTGTTGTAGGTCGCGGAGAGTTCGATACTCACTTCGGTGCCGTGGGGCCAATCCACTTCGATCGTTTCTTCCTGGATGATGTCCGGGCGGTTTTTCTTGGTGTCGATGGCGAGGATGTAGAGGTGGGCTTGGGCGCGGGGGCCGGTGCGGCTGACGATTCGGATTGGTTTGCCCGTGGTGATCAGGCCGTACATGCCCGCGGCGCTGATGCCGATCCCTTGCTGGCCTCGCGACATTTTGAGGCGGTGGAACTTGGAGCCGTAGAGCAGCTTGCCGAAGACGTTGGGGATTTGCTGCTTGACGATGCCCGGGCCGTTGTCGCGGACGGTGACGCGGAAGCGGTCGAGGTCGGTTTGCTGGATGATGACGTCGATGTCGGGGAGGATGCCGGCCTCTTCGCAGGCGTCGAGGCTGTTGTCCACGGCTTCTTTGACGGTGGTGAGCAGAGCTTTGCGTTTGTTGTCGAAGCCGAGCAGGTGGCGGTTCTTGGCGAAGAATTCGGAGACGGAGATTTCGCGCTGCTGCTTGGCCATGGATTCGGCGGTTGCGCCGCGGGTGCGGGCGGGTTTTTCCGGCGGCGGAGGCGGAGTTACGGCGTGGGCGGGCCTGATGGGCTCGGCGAGTTCGAGTGTGGGCCGGGCGGCGGGCTTAGTTTTCTTTTTGTGCTTGGGCATTTCGTCTTCGAGTTCGAGCGTCAGTTGGTCTGCCTGATTGCGTGGCACGAGATCATCCTTTAATCGTGAAGCTTGGGCTTCGAACCTTTGCGGCCGAAGGGTCATCCGTAACCCTCCCCTCATCGGCCTGGACTTGATTATAGCTTCTACCGGAAATTCGAGGGGGGTGGAATTGCGACGCGCGGAAAGTGATCTCGAACGCATGGCGGCGCTTCGCTTGGCCATGGCACCCTTTGCCATTCCACCTCACATTCGTATTTCGACCGAATTCATGTCCGTTTTTTTGTGGCGGGTTTGGGCATTTGCGGGTACGATTCCGTGCAGGTCGCGGCCAGTTTTCCATGGGACGAAAGTTCGTCAACAGGATGTTGACACCGGCGCGGCGAGGCTTTCCTTTGAGCGGAGCGTCGCTCGCACGCTTAATGATTCCAATCACTCAAACGTCCTGGCAGCAAATATTGGCGGAGCTTCGACGCTGCGACAAGGAGCAGTTACGCGCCTGGCTGTACGACCTTGATCTGCCGAGGCTGGCCGGAGGCGTGTTGACGGTCGTTGCGCGGAACGACGCCCAGGTTCGGCATTTGGAGCGATGCCGTGAATCTGTTGCTCGTTGTGCACAAGTGACTCTTGGCCGGCTGATTTCACTCGATATCCAACTTGACTCTCAGCAGGACGACCTGGACATCACTTGCGCCCGTAGTGATGGTCTACGCCGCAAGTTCACGGTGCGGAACTTTGTTGCCGGTCGCGAAAACCAAATGGCGCATGCTGCCGCCCTGCAGGTTTTGCAGGAACCAGGTGGCGAGTACAACCCTTTGTTTCTGCATGGGCCTGCCGGTGCGGGGAAGACCCATCTCTTGCAGGCGATTTGCCTGGCCGCGACGGACCCCCCGTCCGGGCTCCCGCCTTGGTCGCCCTCACCCCCCTTTAATAAGGGAGGAGGCAACCCCGCGCCGGTAGCGAACCCCGCTCTAAATGTGGTCTATGTTTCAGCGAGCGAGTTCATCGCCCGGTTCACCGAGTGTTTCGAGGAGGCGCTGCCTCAGCGGTTTCGCAGGCGGTTTCTGGAGGCCGACTTGGTTGCGCTGGACGACGTGGAGGTTTTTGCCGGCAAGGCGCGCAGCCAGGAGGAGCTTTTTCACGTGATCAATGGTTTGCTCGCCAGCGGAAAGCAATTGGTGCTGGCTGCGGATCGTCCACCCGGCGCCATCGCGGAATTGGAGCCGAGGCTGGTGAGCCGGTTGAACGCGGGATTGGTCGTAGCGATGGACTCGCCCGGTGTTGAATCCAGGATGCGCATCATAGAACAGAAGAACCAATTCGGGTGTTACGAATGTCCACCGGAGGCCCTTCGGCAAATTGCTGAGCGATGTCCACCGCGCGAGCTCGACAGTGTCCTGTCGCGACTGGATGAAATTGCTCAGGCGCACGGCGGACGGGTCACGATGGACCTGGTGGACGAAGTGTTTCGAGATCAGCGAGGGAGGCCGGCATCGCTTGACGCTGCCGCGACCCCTCTCGACAATGGTGTGTTCGCATGATGGCTCCTGTTGGATGTCGTTGCATCTTCACAGGGGCGGTCCGCCGGTGCTAAGGCGGTGTGCGAATCGACGGCCAAAACGAACAAAGGAACCAACAATCGGCCCTGAACTTTTTCGGTCGTGAAAGTTCCTGAATGCTCGCGGGTGGAATGCGAATTCGGTGAGACGCGATTCCGGGATTCAACGGATCTCACAGCCCTTATGGTTATGGTTGGTTTTCTATGAAACATATTTAATACAACCAGCCGGAGGTTACGGAAGGAAGCGGATGAGTAATGAAAGTTCGATTTAATCGGCAGGAGATGGCCGACGCATTGGCCGCGGCTTCGTCCGTGGCCGCGGTGCGAACGCCCAAGGAAATTTTGAAGTGCGTCCGGCTCGATGTGATGCCCGATGTGCTCATGGTTTCGGCGACCGACTTGGAACTGAGCCTCCGCTGGGCGGTAACGCAGGTGGAGGTGGATACGCCCGGTGAAGTGCTGGTGGTGGCCGATACGCTGTCGCGCATCGTCCGCGAGTGTCCAGACGAGATCTTGACCGCCGAAGTCGCCCAGAACCAATTGCACATTCGAGGCCAAGGGAGTCATTTCCGAATTGTTACCCAGTCGGTGTCAGAATTTCCTCCGATTCCAAATCTCGAAGGCGAGCCCGACTTTCGCACCGATCAGGCGGCATTGCAGCGGCTTATCGAATGGACGGTCTTTGCGGCCGCCCGTGAAAGCACGAGATACGCGATCAACGGGGTTTTGTGGGAGATCAACGGCGACGATCTGACGCTTGCCGCGACGGATGGTCGGCGGCTGTCGGTGGGCAAGACAAAGATAAAAAAAGCCCACAACAAACCCATCCCTTCCGCGATTGTGCCCATCAAAGCGTTGACTTTGCTGGCCCGCCTGCCGGCCGAGGCCGACGCGGTGGCTCAGGTGAAGATCACCGGCAACCAGATGCTGGTGAAGGTTGGCCGCGAACTGCTCAGCACGAACCTGGTCGAGGGGCACTTCCCGAAGTATCAGGATGTGATCCCGTCCGACTGCGATCGCGAAGTGACGTTGGATACTCAGGAATTCTTGAGTGCCTTGAAGCGAGCGTCGTTGCTGACTAACGAAGAATCCAAAGGCGTGCGACTTTCATTCCACGATGGCGGGCTAACACTCTCGAGTCGCGCTCCAGAGCAGGGGGAGGCCACCATTTCGCTCCCGATTGGTTACAAGGGCGACGCCCTGGATATCGGGTTCAATCCGGTGTTTTTGACGGACATGCTGCGGGCGGTTCACACGGATGAAATCACATTCGCGATGAAGGAGCCCAACCGGCCCGGGCTGGTGCGCGTGGGCAAGGATTTTTTGCACGTGGTTATGCCGGTGAATTTATCTTCTGCGTGATCCCCTTGAGAGAACCCAAACCCTTGCAGGATCGTAGATTATATTGGGTCGCACGGAATCGCGCGCGGGCGGATCGGACGAAAAACATTGGGGGAATGATTGCCGACCTGGCTGCACAATTGGAGAGCGGTCAGGCTGAGTTGTTCCTCGCCGTGGAAGCGATCGACCCGGTGATCGACGACGATTTTCGCCGGCATTGCACGGTCCGGGCGATCGGTAACGGAGCGTTATCCATTCATGTAAATAGTCCCGGTTTGGTAGCGCCGCTGCGACTACGCTGGGCGAAGATAGTTCTGGAGGCGGTTCAGCAGTTGAGGGAGTTTTCCAAGATCAGACGCGTCTCTTTTGAGTTTGCTGACGGCGGAGCCAGCTTCCAGTCGTAACCCCACGCACACAAACGATTTCAATTATGAGCGAAACCATAACACAACCACAACCGCGATACGACGAGTCCAGCATTACGGTGCTGGAGGGTCTGGCCGCCGTCCAGAAAAACCCCGGCATGTATATCGGCGGCACGGGCTCGACCGGTCTGCACCACCTGGCGTACGAGGCCATCGACAACGCGGTGGACGAGTCGCTTGCGGGTTATTGCGACACGGTGCTGGTGCGGCTCAATGGCGATGGCAGTTGCAGCGTGATGGATAATGGTCGCGGAATTCCCGTGGGTCCGATGAGCCATGAAAATCCGGCGATCAACGGCAAGCCGGCCCTTGAGATCATCATGACGGTGCTGAATTCCGGCGGAAAATTCAACCGCGACAGCTACAAGGTCTCCGGCGGCTTGCATGGTTTGGGCATCAGCGTGGTCAACGCGTTGAGCAAGCGCATGGACATCGAGGTTCTGCGCGAGGGCCAGCGGCATACCTTGGTGTTCGTGCGCGGCAACTTTCTTGAGCCACTTCGATCCGAGCCCGCGGGCTCGGA
>JBKJYI010000480.1:0-3607 GCA_046715855.1 Phycisphaerae bacterium | reverse complement strand
GGGTGGGCGATATCGCGGTGCATCCGCAGCCGACCGGCCGCATCGCCTCCCGCGCGGGCCGGAGCGAGTTTGGCCCCACACTCATTGCAAAACCGCGCACGCAGGTGGTTTTTTCCCCGGCATTGCGGGCAATGCACCGACAACTTCCGTGAGGGCATGGCCACGAACAATCCGTTGGTTCCCTCGACGACCTTCAAATCGCGAACAACAAACTCGTCATCCAGCGTGATGCTGCACACGGCCTTGAGCCGGTCGCTCGAATCCTGAATCAGCTTGACGCGAATGTCTGAGATTTCCATTCATGACTCCTTGTGTTCAAGTGCGGGTGCAGCGACTGGACCAGGCACAACTTCGACTTTCAATCCTGATAGTTTTTGTTCAATTGTGCGGGCGGCGTGGCGGGCCTCATCCTCGTCGTCGTACAGACGGAAAAGTGCGGAGCCTGACCCCGACACGCGTGAAGGGAGCAGGCCGAGTGAAACAATAGAATCCTGTAACTCCTTCACCGGGGGACAGACGCGGAAAACAGCGGGTTCCAACTGGTTGCGGATGCGATCATGCAAATCGTCCGCTCGCTTGAGCTCCTGAATTGTGCTGAAGCTGATGGAGTCCGTGCCCTCGCTGTCTTCTTTAACCCAAGCCTCATAAACTTCCGCAGTGCTGACGTGAATGCGCGGAAAAACCAGCAAGACATAACCGCTCCAGCGAAGGGGAAACGGAGCGACGCACTCTCCTCGACCCGTAATTTCCACACTCGGAAGGTGAAAAAACAACGGCACGTCCGAGCCAAGCTCGGCCGCAATCCGGCTGAGTTCGAAATCACTCACTCCGGCCCCCCATAAATCATTGCACAATCGCAAGGCCGTGGCCGCATCGCTGCTCCCTCCGCCCAGCCCGGCTCCGATAGGTATCTTTTTGGCCAGTTCGATCAAAACCTGGGTCTCGCAGCCAGCTGTTCGTGCAACGAGCAGGGCCGCGCGACTCGCCAGGTTATCGTCCGTGTGAAGCGTCGGGTCTGAGCTTCTTAGGGTCAGACCGCGGGGATTCGGCCATGAGCAGGTCAACCGGTCGTACAAACCAACGCCGATCGCCAACGAATGGATGTCATGAAACCCGTCGGGACGCTCATCCAGCACGTCAAGAATCAAGTTGATTTTGGCCGGCGCATTAGCGGCGACGGAGCGTTGCTTGCTGATGGTGCGTGGCTGCAAAGCGGCAAAACCCATGTTGCGATACTGAACTCAAATATTCGCGCACACGTCTTAGAGCGACGCAAGTACATGTCGGTGCGCTGACTAGGCGGGGGGCGGATACCCAGTTGCCAAGCGCTCAATCGCCGCGGCCCACCTGGCTCCATGAATTCTGCGGCTTCCCTCCGCCAGTGTCAACGCGGACAAGCCCAAACGTATGTTGGGATGCACAGTCCACCATCCCGCTGCCGAAATTCCTCGCGCCCGCACAAACCCCACTCCACGTCCAAGGTTTTTAACTTAGCGCAAGTGCTTGTTCCCCCGCAAGTTAGATGGCTCAGTAAACGTCGCTTTCGTTTACGCAGATGCACGTGAACCAAGTCAGTCAAACTCACCAGTCCGGCAAGTCCAATAACCCCCAAATCGACCTGAGCGCTTAATCACCAGTTTTTCCTGCCCCTCTTGATTCGTTACTTTGCGCATCAACTTTCGACGCTATGCCCAAGTCAAACCAACGATAAAGCACCAGCAACCACAGAAGGACCGGCACGACGAAACTCGCAATCGGCGTCGCCGAAAAAGCCAACATGAAATTGCCCGTCACTTTGAGAGCCGCCGGATTCATTCCAATAGCGCCAACGGATCCCAGCCCGTAGACGCCCGCGACGGCAATTCGAACAACGACAAATAAGAAAATCAGTCCCATCAAAACAGTGCCTGACCGCAGCCGACCCGGCCAGGGCGATGGCACCGCCAATGTTAAAGCGGCCCCCGCGGCCAGCGATAAAAAGGCCCAGTCGCGCGATCCATATTCGATGCGTACGCGAGCCCCGGTTTGCGGATTGGTGACAGCCAGTTCCACGTCGCCGCGCGGGTGAAGTACTGCGGGGACGCCCATGTGGAAATATTCTGCAAGCCCGGTCGCCCCAAACAGCAAATTCGCAGTACCGCGATACAGCGTCGAAAATCCTTTTTCGACTCCGGGCCACGGACAGACCAGCAGCACATAGACAATTGCGAGACGAAGAGCGAAAGCGCGAACCCAGTCACGACGCACCATGAGCGTTTTCCGACGGTGCGCGGGTTACGCGCAGCACCCAACTGATCCAAAAGATCAGCGGGAGAAAAATAAACACGGCCTGCCAGACGTCTTCGTGGAAGATCTCGAAAGTTTCCCGCGAGAACTTTAGGCCTGCGAAAAACAGCGTCGTGATGCGAAAAATATTCAGCACGAGCAGGGCGGCCGCGCCGGCGAGAATCGCCGGGACCCTTCGGCGAATGGGAATCGGTACCGGGCTCGCGAGCATGGCCAGAACAAAAAACGCCGTGGGCTGCAGGGCGTCGCAACCGTGCTTGATTTCCAGCGAAAATCGCGGCGACTGCACGCGAATGCCTTCGGCTCGAACGCCGCGTTCAAACAATCCGATGACCGGCGCGCTCGCTTGGGCGTTGAGTGTGAGATACTTCGCGAAAAAATCACTTTCCGCGATCCACCCGTAGAAGGCGATGTTGAACAGCAGAAAGAGGCCGGCCAGCAAGATCACGAAACGCAGTAGGGGGCGACTCGGCCTGGAGACGGTATGCACTGGAGCGTCTTGCATGAATTACGGGCTCAAGAAGGAGACGATAATGACCACAAGAAAAAGAAGGCCGCCCACACACCTGGTGTGAGCGGCCTTGCTAATTTACACGAAACTGGTGCTCATGCGACTAGCGCGGCGTAGTACCGGCTGCTAGCCTGATGGGCACTGCTGCCAGGGCGTCTTAGTAGCGGCTGCGTCCACCGCCGCCGCCACCACCGCCACCACGACCGCCGCGGCCTCCACCACCGCCACCACCGCCGTAGCCGCCGCCACCTCCGCCGCCACCATAACCACCGCCGCTGCGGGGTTCGCGGGGCTTGGCTTCGTTCACCTTGAGGGCGCGCCCTCCGTGCTCTTTGCCGTCGAGAGCGGCAATGGCCGCATCTGCGTCCGCGTCCGTCTCCATCTCGACGAATCCGAATCCTTTAGCTTGGCCGGTCGCCCGGTCGGTAATAACCTCGGCACTGCGAATCGCGCCGTAGCTGGAGAACAATTGCTCCAGTTCCGCGTTCGTGACACCGTAGCTGAGGTTGCCAACATACAATTTCTTACCCATCGTGTTTACTCCTAATCGATGGTACTTCCAACCCGCGATTTTCCTTTCAGGGCTGGGCGTGAAAGGGGCCAACAGTTTGACCCATAGGTAGCAGGGCGATCAAGGCTAAAGAATCGGACTTGCAAAGGAGAGTCGTATCCACGCCGTCGGTCGTCAAACCAACCAGTCCATATTTTAACAGCCATCCAACCGTTGGCAAGTCCATAAATCTTGCGGCCCTGTAACACGCGCGAATTTACAAGGGGCTCGCTCGCCCCTTGGCCCCGTCGGCCTTAATC
>JBKJYI010000479.1:0-5624 GCA_046715855.1 Phycisphaerae bacterium | reverse complement strand
ACTCTGCAGACTGTTCAGGCAGTAGTCGGAATCAACAATGCAAGAGACTGCCGAAAAAGACAGGCCGTCGTTGCAATTCTGAGCGGCCCCGAACTCGCAGCCAACGCCCAAGGTGCAAACTTCCTGACCGATGCAGTACAGTCCGTCCGCGCAGGCGCCGCTCACCGGCGTATTTACGCACAAATCCTTGGCCTCGTTGCAGGTGTCTGTGGTGCACGCGATGGAGTCATTGCAGTTGGGCGGCGTCCCGGCCTGACACCCCAGCGTGGGATGGCAAACCTCGACGCCGTTGCAGAATTGACCGTCGCTGCAGATCGGATTGCTGGGGGTGTGATTGCACGAATCGGTTGCCTCATTGCAGGTGTCAACGGTGCAGGCGACCGAGTCATCGCAGGAAACCGGCGCCCCGGACCGGCAGCCGTTGAGGGGATCGCAGGTCTCGACGCCGTTGCAGTATTGTCCGTCATTGCAGACCGCGTCGCCGGGCGTGTGCACGCAGGAGTCGGTTGCTTCGTCGCAACTCTCAACCGTACAGGCCACTCCGTCGTCGCAGCTCGGAGCAATCCCCGGACCGCAGCCTGTGGTCGGGCTGCAAACTTCCACGCCGTTGCAGTAGAGGCCGTCGCCGCACGCGCCGTGATCCGGCGTGGAAACGCAGGAATCGCTGGCCGGGCTGCACGCATCGACGGTGCAATCCAGGCCGTCGTTGCAACTGGGCGGAGTTCCCGGTACGCAGCCCTCGGTCGCGCTGCAGACTTCCGCGCCGTTGCAGAACACACCGTCGCCGCAGGTGAGATCATTGGGGGTGTGAACGCACGAATCCGATCCCGCGTCGCACGAATCGACGGTACACGGAACGCCGTCGTCGCAATTGGGCGGGGTTCCCGGCATGCAAACGCCGCTCACACAAGTGGCGATTCCGTTGCAGAATACGTCGTCGAGGCAATGCTCATCGCTGAGGCATTCGACGCACATGTCGAGCGTCTCGTCGCAATAGAGGCTGGCGTCGCACGAGCCGAGCGCCACCTGGCACCCCTGCTGCACGTCACAGGTTTCCTCGCCATCGCAGAATTCGCCGTCACCGCAGAATTGATGATCGGGGGAGTGAACACATCCATCACCGGCCTCGTCGCACGAGTCTATCGTACACGCAACTCCGTCGTCGCAGTCGGGCGAAGTGCCCGGCTCGCATCCGTTCAGGGCATCGCATGTCTCCACCCCGTTGCAATACTGCCCGTCGTCGCATCCCGAATCATTCGGAGAATGAACGCACGAATCGGTGGCTTCATCGCACGAGTCCGTCGTGCAACCCACGCCGTCGCCGCAATCCGGCGCCGGGCCCGGCAGGCATCCATCGACCGAGTCGCAAACTTCCACCCCGTTGCAGAACTGCTGGTCGTCGCAGGCCGCGTTGTTGGGTGAATGAATGCAGGCGTCGCTCGCCTCGTCGCACACATCGACCGTGCACGTCACACCATCGTTGCAATTGGGCGCGGTGCCGGCCTGGCAGCCGTTGACCGGATCGCAGGATTCAGCGCCATCGCAGGACAGCCCGTTGTCGCATGCGGCATCGCTGGGCGCGTGATCACAGGCATCGGTCCCCTCGTTGCAAGTATCGGCCGTGCACGGGACAGCATCGTCGCAATTCGGAGAAGTACCGGCCAGGCAGCCTTGGACCGCGTCGCACGCCTCTACACCGTTGCAATGCTGCCCGTCGCTGCAGGCCCCGTTGTCGGGGACCAAGACACAGGCATCCGCCGACTCATCGCATGAGTCGATCGTGCAGGACACCGCGTCGTCGCACACCGGAGGGACGCCCGCTTCGCACCCGTTGACCGGGTCGCAAACTTCCACGCCGTTGCAATACGAGGAGTCGGCACAAAGACTGTCGCTGGGTTTGTGGCGACACGAATCCATCGCCTCGTTGCACGAGTCAACCGTACAACCCACCGAGTCGTTGCAGTTGGGGGGAGTACCGGCCTGGCAGCCCAGCGTGGCGTGGCATACTTCGACGCCGTTGCAATATTGCCCGTCGTCGCAAGCGCCGTTGCTGGGCGTATTCACACACGCGTCGGTGGCGGGGCTGCAAGTATCGACAGTGCAAGGCACGCCGTCCGAGCAGGCCGGCAGCGCGCCCGCCATGCACGATCCGGTCGCTACGTTGCAAGTCTCCGCACCATTGCAGAACAGGCCGTCATTGCAGTGTGCGTCGGTGAGGCAATCCACGCAGCGGTCCTTGGTCTCATCGCACAGATTCAGCGGGCAGGGGTCGGGGTTGTCCTGGCATCCGAGCACCGGATCGCAGGATTCCGGGCCATCGCAGAACAAACCGTTACCGCACGACTGGGAATTGGGCGTGTGCGTGCACACGTTGTTGAACTCATCACACGCATCGACCGTGCAAGCAAGGGCATCATCGCAGTTGACCGGAGTGCCCGGCTGACAACCGAGCTCGGGATCGCAGAATTCGCCGCCGTTGCAGTACAAACCGTCGTCACACTCCGAGTGATCGGGCGTGTGGACGCACGAATCGCTCGCCGGGCTGCACGAGTCCATCGTGCAGGCCAGGCTGTCATCGCAGGAGGGCGGCATGCCCGCCACGCAGAAGCCGGTCGCGGTATTGCAGGCTTCGGTACCGCTGCAATACAGCCCGTCGTTGCATTGGGCGTCGGT
The DNA here is from genome assembly GCA_046715855.1 of Phycisphaerae bacterium. Lineage (GTDB taxonomy): Bacteria > Planctomycetota > Phycisphaerae > UBA1845 > UBA1845 > CAZAMB01. The sequence goes on along the minus strand of JBKJYI010000479.1, from coordinate 2,951 downwards.
CAGGCAATCAACGCATCGTCCGTTGGGCTCGTCGCATTGGGTTGGCGGCGCACACGGATCGGTATGGTCCACGCAGCCCAGGGCGGGATCGCAGGATTCGAGTCCGTCGCAGAACAGATCATTATCGCAGAAGCCATGGTCCGGCGCATGGACGCAACTGTCCGAAACCTCGTCGCACGAATCGATGGTGCAGGTAACGCCGTCGTCGCAGTTGGGCCCGGTCCCGCCCTGGCAGCCAAGAGTCGGATGGCAGGTTTCGGAACCATTGCAGTAAAGGCCGTCGTCGCAGGACGAATTGCTGGGACCGTGCGTGCACGAGTTGGTTGACTCATCGCACGCGTCCACGGTGCAGGCCACGCCGTCCCCGCAGTTCACCGGCGTGCCGGACTGGCAACCCAGCATCGGGTGACAGGACTCGACGCCGTTGCAATACAAACCATCATCGCACTGACCTGCATTCGGCGCGTTGTCGCAGGAATCGGTGGCCTCATTGCATCCGTCGGCGGTGCATGATACGCCGTCATCGCAGCTGACTGCAGCGCCCGACTGGCACCCGAGCGTGGCATGACAGAATTCGGTTCCGTTGCAATAGAGTCCGTCGCCGCATGCGGCATTGTTGGGCGTGTAGACACAGGCGTCGGTTGGTTCATCGCATCCATTTGACGTGCAGGCTACGCCGTCATCGCAAACCACCGGCGAACCCGCCTGGCAGCCGAGCGTCGCGTGACAGGTTTCCGCGCCGTTGCAGTAAAGTCCGTCGCCGCACTGCGAATTGTTAGGCGTGTGCGTGCAGGAATCGGTGCTTTCGTTGCAGGCGTCCACCGTGCATAAGACGGCGTCGTCGCAGTTCGGCGCGGCACCGGCATGGCACCCGTTCAGCGGGTCGCAAACTTCCGCCCCGTTGCAATACGCTCCATCGTCGCATGCGGAGTTGGCTGGGTTGTGCACGCATGAATCGGTCGCCTCATCGCATGCGTCCGCTGTGCAGGCCACGCTGTCGTCGCAATTGGGGGCTGATCCGGCCTGGCAACCCCGTGTCGGATGGCAGGTCTCGGAACCGTTGCAATACAAACCATCTCCGCAAGACCCGTTATCGGGTGTGTGGTCGCACGAGTCGGTTGACTCGTTGCAGGCATCGAAGGTGCAGGTGACGGCATCATCACAGTTGGGAGCGGTTCCGGACTGGCACCCCAACGTGGCGTGGCAGGTTTCGGAGCCGTTGCAATACTGTCCATCGTTGCACAACGCATTGCTAGTTGTATGGACGCATGAATCGCTTGCCTCGTCGCAGGCGTCCACCGTGCAACCTACGCCATCGTTGCAATCGGGTGCACTGCCTGCCTGGCACCCGTTGAGCGGGTCGCAGGCTTCCACGCCGTTGCAGAATTGACCATCATCGCAAAGCGAAGCCGTGGGCGTGTGGGTACAAGCATCCGTGGACTCGTTGCAGGCGTCGATGGTGCAGCTGACGCCGTCATTGCAATTCGGAGCAGAGCCCGCCTGACAGCCCAGCGTCAGGTGGCAGGTCTCCACTCCGGTGCAGAATTCTCCGTCGCTGCAAGCTCCATCGTTGGGAGCGTTCACGCAAACGTCGTTCGCTTCGTTGCAGGAATCAACCGTGCAATCGATGCCGTCGCCGCAAGCCACCGGCGTTCCCGCCTGACAGCCAAGCGTCGGGTGGCAAATTTCCGCGCCGTTGCAATACAGCCCGTCGCTGCACGATTCATGATCGCCCGAGTGCTCGCAGCTGTCGGTGGCGGTATTGCACGTATCCACGGTGCAGGCTACGCCGTCGTTGCATGCGGGAGTGATGCCCGGGACGCATCTTCCCGAGGCCACATTGCAGGTTTCTGAGCCATTACAAAACACACCGTCATCGCACTGCGAATTGTTGACACAGGTCACGCAGCGATCGTTCGGCTCGTCACAGATGAGTGGAGCGTTGCACGGGTTGGCGTTGTCCTGGCATCCCGCAACCGGGTCGCAAACTTCCTGGCCGTCGCAGAATAGGCCGTTGGTGCAGGACGTATCGTTGGGATTGTGGACGCACTGGTCGGCGGTCTCATCGCAGGAGTCCGTGGTGCACGCAACGCCGTCGGAACAATTGACCGCGCTTCCCGCCTGGCATCCCAGGGTTGCATGGCACATCTCGTTGCCATTGCAATAAAGTCCGTCGCTGCAAAGCGAATCGTTGACCGTGTGGTCGCAGGAATCAGTGGCTTCGTTACAGGTGTCCGTCGTACAGGCTACGCTGTCGGCGCAATTCGGCGCAGAACCGGCCTGGCAGCCGAGCGTCGCGTGGCAGGTCTCCACGCCGTTGCAATGCAACCCGTCATTGCACATGGTGTTGGTTGGCGTATGCGTGCAACTGTCGTTGGATTCGTTGCACCCGTCGAACGTACAAGCAACTCCGTCGTCGCAGTTGGGAGGCGATCCCGCCTGGCAGCCGAGCGTGGGGTGGCAGACTTCGGCGCCGTTGCAAAATTGTCCGTCGCTGCACGAAGCATTGTTCGGAGTGTTTACGCACGAATCGTTGGCCTCGTTGCAGGAATCGGTTGTGCAGGCCAGGCCATCGCTGCAGTTGACCGCGGAGCCGGCCTGACACCCCAATGTAGGATGGCAAACCTCCGCGCCGTTGCAGTATTGCCCGTCGCTGCATGAACCGTTGTTCGTGGCGTGGGTGCAGGAATCTGTCGACTCATCGCACGAATCCGTAGTGCAGCTGACGCCGTCGCTGCAGTTGGGCGCCGTTCCCGCCTGGCAACCCAGCGTCGCGCTGCAGGTTTCATTGCCATTGCAATACTGCCCATCGCTGCATGCAGCGTTGTTGGTGGTGTGGACGCAACTGTCGTTGGATTCATTGCACGTATCGGTCGTGCAGGCAATGCCGTCGTTGCAGTTTGGCGGCGTGCCGGGCTGGCATCCGAGTGTCGGATGGCAGGACTCGACGC
>JBKJYI010000478.1:0-4725 GCA_046715855.1 Phycisphaerae bacterium | reverse complement strand
ATTCCCAAGGAAGAGGCCGAACGGATGCGCGCGCTTCCGCTGTTCCGGGTGCGAGACGAGGTGACCGTGGCCATGGTCGATCCGCAATCGCTTCCCAGTCACGACCGTATCCGCAGGCTGACGCGATGCAACGTTCGTCCGGTGCTGGTGCTGGAAGAAAATCTGACGGAGTTCCAGCAGAAATATCTGGCCGCCGAAGTGACGGTCGATTCCTTCCTCGCATCGATGGAGGAGTCGGACATTCAGATCGATCAGACCGAGGCGATCGATGAAGGCCCGGTCACCGACCTCGACAAAATGATCGAGGGCAGTCCGGTGGTGAACCTGGTCAACCTTGCGATTCTTACTGCGCTGCGAGCCGGAGCGTCCGACGTGCACATTGAGCCGGATCGAGATGGCACGCACATTCGTTATCGAATTGACGGGCACTTGCGCGAAATGATGAAGCCGCCCCAGGGGCTGCACGCGGCGATCATTTCCCGCATCAAAGTGGTAGGGCGGATGGACATCGCGGAGAAGCGGCTGCCTCAGGAGGGGCGCGTTCACCTCGTGGCCGACCGTCGCGAAATCGACTTGCGAGTTTCGAGCATGCCGACGGTTCTGGGCGAGAAGATCGTGCTGCGCATTCTCGATAAGGCCAACCTTAGCTTCGATCTGGAGACTTTGGGGATACGCGGGATCGACCGGCGGGCCATCGAAGCGATGGTGCACAGTCCCTACGGGCTGATGCTGGTCACCGGGCCCACGGGCAGCGGCAAGACCACCACTCTCTACTCGGCGCTGGACTTGCTGCGGAACGAAGCGACGAACATCGTTACGATCGAGGACCCGGTGGAGTACCAGTTGCCGCTGGTGAATCAGATTCAAGTGACCGAGCGCGTGGGACTCAACTTCGTGCGCGCGTTGCGATCGATTTTGCGCCAGGATCCTGACGTCATCATGGTGGGCGAAATTCGCGACGAGGAAACGGCGCGTGTGGCCATTCAGGCGGCGCTCACCGGCCACCTGGTGATGTCCACGCTGCATACGAACGACTGTCCGGGCGGCGTCATGCGGCTGATCGACATGGGGATCGAGCCGTACCTGATTACGGCTTCGATTCTGGGTTTCGTCGCCCAACGCCTGGCGCGCACCATTTGCACGTCCTGCAAGACTTCGTACTACCCGCCGCGCAATTTGCTTAAGAGTGTCGGCTGGGAGAGTCGCACCAACGAGCTATTTCAACGCGGCGAGGGTTGCCGCGAATGCAACAACACGGGGTTTCGAGGGCGGATGGGCGTGTATGAGGTGATGCTGCTCGATGCGGAGCTGAAGCGGATCATTCAGGAGCGGCCGACCGAGCAGAACATTCGAAATTACCTGGCCCAGAGCGGGTGGCGCACGCTGCGCGACAAGGCGCTTGACCTGGTGCAGCGCGGCGAATCGACGCTGGAAGAAATATTGCGCGTGACCCGGTCGGAGGCATTGGACACGGGCGATCCCAGCGGCGTTGGAGTCGAGGAGGCCGTCCGATGAATCTGACGTACAACGCGGTGGACAACGGAGGGCGGGCCACGAGTGATTCCATTGAAGCGGGATCCGTGCGCGACGCCGTTGAACAACTTCGGCGGCGGGGTCTGTTCGTCACCAGCATCGTGGAGTCGCACGCGCGCAGGGCGACCAAAGCTGCGGCGGCCCGGACCGCCGCGGGCGCCGGATCGGCACGGCTTCCGCTGAAGAAACTGTCTCATATGACGCGGCAGATCGCCATGCTGCTGCGATCGGGAAGCGGGATTGTTCCGGCGTTTACGGCGATCCAGCGACAGACGACTCGGCCTGCGCAGAATGCGCTGCTGGGGCAGATCATCACTGATCTGGAAGACGGCGTTCCTCTTACAGACGCCCTGCGGAAGCATCCGCGGAGTTTCGACGCCGTGTACTGTGCGATCGTGGCCGCGGGTGAGGCAAGCGGCGCTCTGACGGAAATGTTCGATCGACTCTCGGTCATTGTGGGCAAGTCGCGGGCGATGCGCAAGAAAATCATGGGGGCGCTGGCCTATCCGTGCCTGCTCACGGTCATGTGCGCGATGATCCTGGTCGTGCTGCTTTTGTTTGTGATCCCGCGCTTCGCCGACATGTTCACGCAACTGGGAGTGACGCCGCCGATCACGACGGTCGTATTGCTCGACGCTGGTGTCATCGTCCGGTCGTACTGGCCTTTTCTTGTGGGCGGGTTGGCGGCGGTGATTGCCGCGATCTCCTGGTTGTGCACCAATCCGAGGGGGCGGGATTGGATCAGCAACCTTCAGCTCTATATTCCGCTCCTCGGGCGTCTGCGTTCGCGACTTATTCAAGGCCAGATTTTCCGAACTCTTGGAACGTTGCTGGAAAGTCGCGTCAACATCATGGAAGCGTTGGATCTGGTTCGCCATTCCACGCGGAATCAGAAGTATCAACAGTTGTTTCACGACCTGACGGTTGCACTCGAATCCGGCGGGCGGTTGAGTACGACTTTCGAATCCTCCGGTCTTGTTGAGGCGTACCTGTGTCAGGCCATCCACACCGGCGAGGACACTGGGAATCTTGGCGGGGCGCTGTCGTTCTGCGCGGACATGCTCGACGAGACCAACGAGGAGTTGGTCAACATGGTCATGAAATTGATGGAGCCGGTCATCCTGATTGTCATGGGTTTTGTGGTGGGCGGCATCGCCATCTCGCTGTTCATGCCGCTGTTCGATTTGACCTCGGGAATTCGATAGGAAAGCCATGCTGGGGATAGCGATGAAATCCAGGATGACCCCCATTGGAATTGACATTGGGGAGACTGCCGTTCGAGCGGCCCAACTCAAGCGGAGCACTGCGGGGTTCATCATTACCACTCTTGCTCACCTGGATCGCGGGCCAATCGCCAAGGCAGGGGCACCCCCGGCGATTGAGCAGGTTGTTGCCCGGTTGTTGGCTAGTGCCCAGTTCAAGGGACGGACTGTGATCACCGCGCTGAACCCGCCGGAAGTTGAGTTTCACGTGTTGGAATTGCCGGAGGCTGCCCTGCAGGGCAGCGAAAATGCGGACAATGTCATTCACTGGGAAATCGGGAGACTCACCAGCCATTCCGCGGAGGAGGTGGAAACGCGTCATTGGCTGTTGCCTTCGCGTGCGGGCGGAGCTGGTGCGGCCAACGCCATCGGCGTGTCCGCACGGCGTGATGCTGTGATGGCCCAACTTGCGATGTGCGATCGGGGTCGCATGCGATGCTCGGGTATCGATACGGGCGCCACCGCCCTAAACCGTTTCGGCCGACTTCTGCGACCGTGGGGCGACGATGAAATTTGGGGGTTGCTGGACCTGGGCTCGCGGCAGTCGCGGTTGATATTATGTCTTGGCGAGTCGCCGATATTGATTCGTCACACGGGCGAAGGGGGTTGCTCCTGGACGGAGCGCATCGCGGAGGTTTTGCAAATAAGCCTGCCTGCCGCCGAATTTCAAAAGAAGTCTCACGGCGTTGCGGTGGTTGCACGCCGCGAAGGGCGCGATGGGAGGTCATCGGTCCCCCCCGATGAGGTTGCGATGCTGCTTGTGGGTGCGCTGCGCGGCGAGCTCAACGAGATGGCCGGCGAAATCAAGCGTTCGTATGAATACGTCCTCAGCAGTTATCCTGGCCGCCGGGCAGGCGACCTCGTGCTGGTGGGTGGCGGTGCGGGCATGCCCAATTTGGCTGAGCTTTTGAGCGGAATTCTTGGGATTACCGTGCGGAGCGCTTCTTCCTACCGGGACCATCCACGCTGTCGGATTCAGTTTGGGGTTCAATCGCGTGGCACGCTGGAAGAGTACGCGACGGCCATCGGTCTGGCCGTGCCGGAGGGCGTGACATGACGCTCATCAATCTCGTACCTGCCGAAGTTCATCGCGCGGCGACACGGCGCTCTCACCTGCTTCGTTGGGCGATGGTCGTGGCGCTATCGGGCGTAATCGCATTGATTCCTTATTCGCTGTCTGTGGCGCGCGACAATCGGGTTTCCAAACTGCGCGAAGAGGTCGATTCCATCGACGTCCAAGCCGCGAAGACGCGTGCCGAGCTTCGCCAAGCCACAGAACTGGCCCAGCAATTGCACTCTGACCTGGAACGATCCCGAGCGCTTCGATCGAAGCGGGCATGGTCGGGCATGTTCGCGCTCATCGCGTCATCCCTGCCGCCGGATTGCTGGTTGCGTTCGGTGACAACCGATCCTGACTCCCCCCAAGCGTCAGCAGTCCGGCTGCCCGTCGTCCCGGTGTCTGGGGGCGGGTCTTCCACTCCGGAAACGCTCACGATTGAAGCGCCTCGAAAATTGCTTCTGGTTGGCTATTCGACGAGCGACTCGCTCCCGCTGGTCTTCGTCAGCAACCTGCGCGAGTCCAACGCGTTTACGAACGTAGGCTTGCAAAAGGCCATGCGGGCGCCGTCCGAGAAAGATGGAAACGATGCATTTCTGCACCAGTTTGAGATCGTTTGTGAGTGGTAAACGATGAAAAAAGGCGCTTGGTCATTGCTTACAATCGATGCAACGGGCGGCGCGATGACCGTGCTATTGCTGGGAACTGCTGGGTGGAGCATGTTTTCCAACGGGCAAGGCGGATCGCAGTCTTCGCACGAACTCGTTACTACTCTGGCCGACGCCAGACACGATCTGGCCGATCTTCAAACCGTCCTGGATGGGCAGCGCGGACTGGCTGCACGGTATCAGGTTGAGCTGGCCGCGGCGGGAG
>JBKJYI010000477.1:0-2860 GCA_046715855.1 Phycisphaerae bacterium | reverse complement strand
GCCTAGGAAGAGGGGGCCAAAACGAACGCAATAGCCAAAGGGACGTCCAAGAAGACGGCGAACATGGCACTTCACCCGGCTGAAGAAGCGACCCTCCGAACCTTCATGGTCTCGTCCAAGCGGGATCGGCTGCTAACGCTTTTCGGCAGTCCCAAGCGTCGCAAGCAGGCACGTGACGCCCTGAATCACTTTGCTGACTGGGACGCGCGGTTTGCTAAGACCGTGGACTCGTCCACCGACGTCCTCGCGCTGCTGCGTAAGGCCGGCGCGCCGTCGGAGTGTCACGTCATGTCCGATTCCCCTGAGTTGGATGGTCGCGACATGCCATTGGCCGAGGGTGTAGATGCGTGCGAAAATTACTCGTTCGCTTCGGTATTGTGCTGTGTGCCCGGTGAACTGGCGTTCTACTTCGATGAAGTCACGGAGTCCCGCAATCGTATGCTTCTGTGCCGGCCCGACGGTACACGCTAACGCGACGCCGCATTCTTTGTTAGGATCCGGGCAAGACTTCCCGATGCAGCAAGGTGTAGAATAGTCCTTGACGCGAGGAGCATATGTTACCGGTACGGTTGCGCACACCTGACCACTCCCGACGCCGATTTCTGACCCTGCTTACTGGCTTTGGCGCGGGCGCGTTTCTGTCGGCGCGAGCGTTGGTAGCGCGACAGCACGAACCCGCCGGCAAGCCGCGACTGATCGACCTGCATCATCATTTCTTTCCGCCCGCTTTTGTGACCGCCGCACTGGACACGTATCGTCAGCGCGAGAAGGCGATTGTCTCAGAGTGGACGCCGCAGAAGGCTCTGGAGGAAATGGACAGGCGCGGCGTGGCGACCGCCCTGCTCTCGATTACGACCCCCGGTATCTGGTTCGGGGACGCGCCTGCGTCACGCACCTTGGCTCGAAAGTGCAACGAATACGCGGCACAATTGGTCAAGGATCATCCGGCCCGTTTCGGCTTTTTCGCGGCAATCCCTTTGCCTGACGCTGAGGGGAGTCTGCGCGAGGTTAAGTACGCGCTGGATGTGCTGAAGGCTGACGGCATAGGGCTGATGACGAGCTACGGGGACCGGTGGCTCGGCGACGCCGCCTTTGCTGCCGTGCTCGACGAACTCAATCGCCGCAAGGCGGTCGTCTATGTACATCCGACGGCGGCGAACTGTTGCCGGGATTTGATGCCCGACGTTCCTACGCCTTTGATCGAGTATCCGCACGACACGACCCGCGCGATAACCAACCTTCTCTATTCCGGCTCGTTCGCCCGCCTGCGCGGCATCCGCTTCATCTTTTCTCACGCGGGCGGGACGATCCCGATGCTCGCCGGGCGAATTTCGCAACTGGGCAAACTCTTCGGCAGCGATAAGAAAGTGCCGAACGGGATCGAATACGAGTTAGCAAGGCTCTACTACGAAATCGCCAATTCGGCGAACCGCCATACGATGGCGGCGCTGATGAGCCTCGTCCCGCCAACGCAGATCATGTTCGGCACCGACTACCCGTTCGTACCGATCGAAGTAACCGCAGACGGAATGCAAACGCTGAAGCTGACGGCCAAAGATTTGCAGGCGATCAGCCGAGACAATGCGGTCGCACTGTTGCCAAGACTAAAGTCATGAAAACATACGCGCGAAGAAGACGGTCATAGAGTAACCCGCGTCGAACAATCCGCTCTGGAACTAATGGGTAGGAGACATGTATGAGTAGCCGAGAAGCTGGCTCGTGGAATGTGCGTTTGCCGACGGGGCTGAGGTCTGCCCTGATGGGATCATCCTTGCTGCTAATCCTTTCGGGCAGCGCCGCCCTTTACGGGGAGGAACCCCAAAGCGCCACATTTGAATTCGCGCTGATCGGCGACATGCCCTATGACGCAAGGCACGAAAAGGAGTTTGCCAATGTCATGGAGGCCATAAACGCGGCCGGTTTGGCTTTTGTCGTGCATAACGGCGATTTCTGGTGGGACGGCAGGTCGTGGACCGAGCAAGCCGGGAACCTTCCTCCGTGCAGTGACGAGATCTTCCAGAATCGTTTGGTTCTGGCGCAACGTTTCAGACATCCCTTGATCTTTGTTCCCGGAGACAACGAGTGGACCGATTGTCACCGGGCCAAGCCGCGCACGTATGACCCGCTGGAGCGATTGAACAAACTCCGCCAGATGTTTTTTCAGGGCGATCAGAGCCTCGGCCAGCGCGCCATACGGTTGACGCGTCAGAGTGAAGACACCCAGTACGCTAAGTTCCGCGAGAATGTACGCTGGACCCATGGTGAGGTGCTGTTCGTCACGCTCCACGTAGTCGGAAGTAACAATAACCTGGGACGCACTCCGGATATGGACGCGGAGTACGCAGAGCGTCACGCGGCCAATCTGGCGTGGATGAGACAAGCGTTCGGGCTGGCCCTGCGCAGCGGCAGCAAAGCGATCATGATCATCGCGCAGGCCGACCCAAGGTTTGAAACGTCCTGGCCCTCAGACGTGCAGCAGCGATACATGTTGGCGGGCCTGGGGTTCAAATCACCTGAAACGCGAAGAGCCACGGGCTTCGACGAATTCCTGGCGGCGCTGGAGAAGGAGACGGTGGCGTTCGGCAAGCCGGTGGTTTACGTGCATGGAGATACGCACATCTTCCGCGTCGACAAACCGTTGTTCGGCTCTACCAGCCGTCGATTCATTGAAAACTTCACGAGGGTGGCGACTTTTGGCTACCCTGACACGCATTGGGTTAGGGCCATCGTCGATCCCAAAGATCCGCAAGTATTTGGCTTCAGACAAGAGATCGTAAAGGAAAACCTGGTCAACCATGGGTCCAATAGTCCGTAAGAAGGAGTGCGAGGAAATTCGCGGAAATTCGGGACAGTCACCTAT
>JBKJYI010000476.1:0-4173 GCA_046715855.1 Phycisphaerae bacterium | reverse complement strand
GACTGAAGTCCGCGGCTCGCCAACCGGTTTTCCCCCGTATCCTGGCTCGCCGTCGTGAGGCCAGCATTGGATGATGGGGAGTGCCAGAAGATTGGCGCTGTCCGTGTGGACGATTTCCTGGCACATGCCGCGTTTGACCACCTTGGGGCCAAAGCTTGCGAGTTTGGCCAGCTGCGGAAGTTTTTTCATTTTTTCCAGCAGAGTCGTGGGCATCACCGGCTTGACCAGCTCTTGAACACGATCGGCAAGCTGCTCGAAGTTTTCGACGCCAAGGGCCAGCCGCATCCGCTCGTAGCTACCAAATGTGTTGATGGCCACGGGGATGTCGTGACCTTTCACGTTTTCAAAAAGCACCGCGTGCCCTCCCTGCAACCCATGGACAGGGTCGGTGGCGGGCGGCGGCGCGCTTCCCGCAGCGGGTAATTTGCTGATCCGGTCGGCAATGGCGGAAATTTCCAGAATCGGATCGACCTCCGCCTTCACCCGGCGAAGTTGGCCCCGGTGATCAAGAAGCTCGACAAAGCTACGAAGATTGTTGATAGCCAATTAGATTTCCTTTTTAGTCCTCACTTGTTGCGCGAAACATCACATGGGAAATCAATGCTTAAAGTGTCTCGTTCCGGTGAAAATCATGGCGACTTCGCGCTCGTCGCACGCGGCGATGACCTTGTCGTCATTCTTCGACCCGCCGGGTTGAATGATGGCCGTCACGCCCGCGTCCATGAGAATGATCGGCCCATCCGGAAACGGAAAAAATGCATCCGACGCCGCCACGCTGCCTTTCAATTTCTCTTCGTGTCGGTTTTCCTTGGCCAGCCACGTTGCAATGCGGCAGCTCATCACCCGCGACATTTGCCCGGCCCCGTTGCCGACGAGCATGCCGTCTTTGCAGATGGATATGGCATTGCTCTTGGTGTGCTTGGCAATAAGCCACGCCAATCTCAAATCTGAAATCTCAGATTCGCTCGGTTTTCGCGTCGTCGCAACTTTCCACTGATCCTCATGCAGGCCTACTATATCACGGCCTTGCACCAGCAGTCCGCCTGTGATCGATTTGTATTCAAGTTCTTTCGGATCAGGAGGCGTATTCATTTCTTCGACAAATAGCAGGCGGACTCGTTCACCCCAAGGTTTGCTTGTTCGGATTATTCGAACGGCGTCATTGGTAAAATCGGGTGCGATCCAAACCTCGACGAAAAACCCGCCTGCCTGAGCCTCTTTGCCCCACTTGGAATACGTATCCATTACCACAGTTGCGAAATTGGCGTCGATTCCGAAATTGCACGCCAAAATCCCGCCCATGGCCGCATTCGGATCGGCCAGATATGCTTTGCGATATGCTTCGACGCGGTCGTTTGCTGAAGTAGCTCCGCATGGATTTGTGTGCTTCACAAAAACACAGGAGGGTCTACCAGTCAATTCCCTACTCAAGTCATCACAAATTGCTAGTGCCGCATCGGCATCCAAATAATTGTTATAAGACATTTCCACAAGAGATTCATTTTGTGCATCCGCGACTGTCAGATCGAAAACAGAATCATCGATGTATTTTTGAACTAATTCTCCGCGTTGATGCGGGTTTTCTCCATATCGTAGATCACCCCAACTACTAATCTCGATGAATCGGGTAGGCAGAGAGTTGACCTGCGGAATTGTTGAACTCAGCCACGTCACAATTGATCCGTCGTACCTCGAGGTACCTTTAAATGATTCGAGCGCCTCAATCATGTGCAAGTCCCAGTCCGTTTGGCCGCGAAATGACATGAGTATTGATTCGTACGCGGAGGGATCGTTCGCGGTCAAAACGTGGCGATGGTTTTTCGAAGCTGCACGGAGCATTGTGGGGCCGCCGATGTCGATCATTTCGATGGCCTGCTCGAACGTACAGTCGGGGTCGGCCACGGTTTTTTCGAAGGGGTACAGGTTCACTACCACCATGTCGATGGGCTTGATGCCCTGCTGTTCAAGTTGCCGCATGTGCTCGGGGTTGTCGCGGTCGGCCAGGATTCCCGCGTGGATCTTGGGGTGAAGCGTCTTGACGCGTCCATCGAGCATTTCCGGAAATCCGGTGATGTCCTCGACCAGCGTGACCGGGATGCCGCCGTCTTTCAGGTGTTTGGCCGTCCCGCCGGTGGAAATGATTTCGATGCCGAATTCATCCACTAAAGCGCGTGCAAACTCCAGCAGGCCGGTCTTGTCGTAGACGCTGATGAGCGCTCGTTTGATCTTTCGTTTTTGATCCATCACCGAATCTTAGTTCACGGGAACCAAATCGAAAATCGTTCCGTGACTCCGGCAGCGAAATCAAGCACCGCGAACCTGCGGGGCCGACATTACCAAGATTGGGGGTCGTGGGGTGCCATGCCCAAGCCCAGCTTCATCGGGCGCCGGCATGCAGCCGCTGCAACATGGCGGCGCTTCGCTTGGCCATGGCACCCGAAGGTATTGGCCGTGTCGAAGCACTTTGGGATCTTGAGAGTCCGCGCGAACTGATCCCGGCGCGCCGGGATCGCGGCTCGCCGCACCAAGGCGTACACTTGGAATATGCTGGACGGCGGCCGCTACCAGATTCAGAGCATCGTCACGGGCACGTTTCGCCTCGACGGCGGGGCCATGTTCGGAGTGGTGCCGAAAGTCCTCTGGAGCAAGGCGTCGCCCCCGGACGAGGAGAATCGAATTTCGCTCGCTACCCGTACGCTCCTGGCGGTGGACAAGGCCGGGGGGCGGATCATCATCGCGGACACCGGATGCGGCACGAAGTGGCGGCCTGAGGATGCGCGGCGTTTCGCCATCGAGCACGACGGGGAAGCCATCCGACGCGCACTCAATTCACTCGGAGCGAACGACGAAGACGTGACCGACGTGGTCGTTACGCATCTACATTTCGATCACAACGGAGGGATCACGGATTGGGCCGACGAAACCCGTCAACTCGCCGTACCACGTTATCGTAACGCAAAACACTGGATTCATCGCAAGCAATGGGAACATGCGAGTCACCCCACGCCCAAAGACCGCGCTTCGTATATGAACGAAGACTTCAAGGCTATCGACGAGGCGGGACTCCTTCACTTCGTCGAGGGGGATGACCCGCCCGCCCCGTTTGACGATTTCGATTGGTTCTTGTCCATGGGCCACACCCCCTACCAGCTTTTGCCCATGGTGGCGTGGAATGGCAAGGTCGTGGTTTTCACCGGTGATACGATTCCGACGTCGGCTCATCTTCGGACGCCCTGGGTCATGGCCTACGATCTGTACCCGTTAACAACGATTGCGGAGAAGGAAGTGATGTTGAAAATGGCGATTGAACATGGTGCTTTGCTCGCTTTCCCGCATGATCCGCATATTGGAATCGCCTCGATCGGAGGATCGATTGACCGGCCTGTCATCAAAGAGATCATTCAGTCCTGAACTTCCCATGTCGAGCCAAAGCCCGCACCACGACACCAATCAACTCAACGTTCTGCCGCATTGTGAATTCTGCTCCCTGCAGTAGAATTACGTCTTGGATTATTGGGACTTTCGATGACGCTCTGCGACAAAACTGTCTACCTCGAAACCTTGGGCTGCCAGATGAACGTTCTCGACAGCGAGCTGGTTCTCGGGCGGCTTCGCGCATTGGGGTACAAGGCGACCGATGACATGGCCGAAGCGGATGTCGTACTGCTCAATACGTGCTCGGTTCGCGAGCATGCTGAGCAAAAAGTACTCTCGCGACTTGGATCGCTGAAAAAACCCAAAACGCGAAGGCCGGAGATGGTCGTGGGCGTCATCGGCTGCATGGCCGAGCGCGACCCCGACGGGATTTTCGCCAAGATGCCCCACGTCGATCTGGTCTGCGGTCCCGGCGAGCTCAACAAGGTTCCCGCGATGATCGAAGAAGTTCGTGCGACGCGGGAAAAAGCCATTGCGCTGGCCCAGACGCTTTCGCGTAAGAACACGCCGCTCAACCGGGCCATGGAATTTGACTCGGTCGAAGCGCTGGACCTGTCGCGAGACCCCGACCCCAACGAACCGGTGCTCCAGAGTTACATTCGCGTGCAGCGGGGCTGCGACAAGTTCTGCACGTTCTGCGTCGTGCCTTTTACGCGGGGTCCGGAGCGCAGCCGCCCGCCGGGGCAAATCATCGACGAAGCGAGGATGCTGGCCGGCCGCGGGGCCAAGGAAGTGACG
>JBKJYI010000475.1:0-4673 GCA_046715855.1 Phycisphaerae bacterium | reverse complement strand
AGTTGACCGAGCGCCAGGCCCATCAAGGTGCTTTTGCCGGCGCCGTTGGGGCCCAGCAACCCCGTGATTCCCGCGGAAATTTCCGCCGAAACGTTGTTGAGGCCGATGACCTCACCGTACCACTTGGAAAGCTCTTCGAGTCGAATAATGCTCATGTGTCCCCTACTGAACCGTGGCGGCGCTGCGCGAAAAACGAACCACGCGCCGCCAGGCGACGAAGATCGAGATGAGCGTCAAGCCGCCCAGAACAATCGCGTTGGATGACTCCATGGGGTAGGAAAGCGCCCGCGTGAGCTTGTCGCCTGGAAGAGCGGAAACCTCGAGTGCTTGCCGAACGCCCAGGGCGCGTTCCGACAGCATCACGATGTTGTCCCGCAACGAAATGGCACGCAGCCAGGTGTTGTCGGATTCCGGCAGCGCATCACTCACGATGCGCTGCGCGAAGATCGACAGCACACAAACGGCTGCCCAGCCCACGGTTACATACCGCTGATCGGAGCTGAGGCTGGAGAGGGCGAGAATGAGTGCTCCAGCGACGATACAGACGACCGAGCCGGAAACAATAATCCCGCCGGCCATGCTCGCAATCTGTCCCCAGGTTCCGGGTCCGCCGGTAATGGCGGTTCCAAGGGCCAACGCCAGCAAATTCGGCACAAGCATGATTAACGCGATGAACGATGCAATGACCCCCCACTTGCCCAGCAAATACGTTAAGGGCGTGAGCGGCTTGGCGAAATAAATCGGCAACGCACGGGCTTTCAAATCTCGGGAGATCAGCCCCGCGCCAACCCGCGCCACGACGATCAGCACCCAGATCATCTGGGCTTTAATCATGAGCAGAAACGAGCTTCGCCACAGCGCGTCGCGGAACTCGTGCACCTTCAGCCCGGTCAGGTCGATGCCCAGCATGACCTTGACGAAGTCAAAGGCATCCTGCGCGCCCTCCTGACCCATCAAGGTTTCAAGAAGCGAAATGACATAGAACATGGCACATGCGCCCAGGACCAGAAACCCGCTGGTCATAATGATCGTGCGTGTCTTTGACTCGCGGAATGCGAGCCGGACTTCGTTGAACACAATGGCCGGCAGGATCCAGCGCGCGGGGCGCAGCGCGCGGTCCCATCGATGGTACTGGTATCCCTGTATGGTCGTTTCGATCACGATTTTTGCTGCCTCCCCAGCGCCTGAAGAAACATTTCCTCCAGCGAGCTGCGCTTCGGCTTGAGGCTGGTCACCTGAGTACCCGTCTGCTGCGCCGATTCGAGAACCAGGCGTTGCAGGCCTTGGGCGGGAAGTTCAATCTGCAAATACCCATCGACCTGGTCGAGCACGCGCACGCCGCTTTCCACAAGCCGGCGGCGAAAATTCAAGGCCTCGCCGTTGTAATCGACGCGATAGAGTGTGGGATGCGGTCTGTTCATTTCGGCGATCTTGCCCTCGGACAAAACTTCGCCTCCACCCATGATGATTACGCGGTCGCACAGCCGCTCCACGTCGGGCAGCAAGTGGCTCGACAGCAGCACGCTGATTCCGGCTTTGCCGAGGTCTTCAATCAGCGTGAGCATCATTTCCCGCCCATGCGGGTCCATGCCGTTGGTCGGCTCGTCGAGGAAGAGAAGGTCGGGGTCATGCACGATCGCCTGGGCGAGCTTGAGCGACTGCCTCATGCCGGTTGAAAATTGATCGCTGGGCCGGTAGCGGGCTTCTTCGAGTCCGACGTAGTCGAGCACTTCGTGGGCCCGCTGCATGGCATCGGCGTGGCGCATTCCCGCGAGCCGGCCGCAATAATACACATAACCTACTCCGGACATGCCGGGAATCATGCAGTCATTTTCGGGGACGTAACCGATGCGCTGCCGGATTTTCCGTTGCTCTCTCTTAATGTCGAAACCAAGCACTTTCGCTGCGCCGTTGGTGGCCGGCGTTTGACCCAGCAACAGGCTGATAAGCGTACTCTTGCCCGCGCCGTTGGGGCCCAAAAGTCCCACGACTCCGGGTGCGACGGACATGGTGACGTTCTTGAGGGCGACGATGCGGCCATAGTGCTTGGTCAGGCCGGAGCATTCAATAACTGGATTCGACATACTCAAGCCCGATAACTTTGTGCCTAATTTGAACGAAGCATAGCATGACAATCTCTCTTGCGGAAACGACGGGATTTATTTAGTTTTTCCTTGTCAGTGTCTTAATCTGGTCCCGATCGAAGGCGCGCGTATGTCATTCATGTCGTTAGTGATAATCCTCGCGCTCGTCGCGATAGACCCCAACGATACAGATTTCGACAAACAGTGGTCGCTCAGCAACATCGGGCAAATCGTGGACGGTTTCGCGGGTGTTGCGGGTGCGGACATTGATGTGCTCGCGGCGTGGCAGCGTCATGCCGGCGCGCGGCCGGTCGTTGTCGCCATCGTCGGGGGCGGCGTGAACGCGCACGAAGAGTTCGCGGATCGATTGTTGCCCGGCTATGTCACGTCACTGGCCGAAGGCGACCCGTACAGCACATTGGACGTCGGGCAGAACGGAACAAAAGTTGCCGGAATAATCGCGGCAAAACGCGGCAACGGCCAAGGGATCGCCGGGATCAATGACCGGGTTTTGATTCTGCCGGTCCGAGTGGCTGAGGGAGCGCAGGTTTCGGCGGAGTCGGTCGCCGAGGGCTTGATACGGGCGACGGATCACGGCGTGGATATCGCCGTGGTGCTTGTACAGTTTTACGACTTCAATCAGGCAGTGGCCGACGCTGTTGATTATGCTTCCGAACATGATGTGCTGGTGATTGCACCCGCGGGGCACGACGCTTCCAACACGGTCGCTTTCCCGGCGGCGCTCGAAAATTGCGTGGCTATATCGTCTACCACTTGTCGCGATGAGCTCGCCAGCTTCTCGAACTTCGGACCGGAAGTCGACCTGGCTGCGCCCGGCGAATGGATTTGGTCAACATTGGGGAATGGCGCATACGGCTACGAAGACAGCGGAAATTCGTTTCTGGCGGCGGCGCATGTGGCCGGGGTGGCGTCACTGCTGCGCTCGTACTCTCCGGGACTCTCCGCATCAGCGATCCGGCAGATTTTGCTGCAGTCCGCGGATGATCTGGGAACGCCTGGCTTTGATGAACACTTTGGAGCGGGACGTGTAAATGCAATCCGCGCCTTGCAGGCAGCCGCGCCCCCGCTGCTTCGGTTTGAGCCGGTGAGCCAGATTCCGGTCGTGGTGCCGCCGATGCAGTCCGTTTCGTTTCCAGTGCGCATCGTGAACGGCACGGGCACGCTGAATCCCACTTCGCCCGAGCTTGTTTACCGGTTCGGACCCGGCGCATTTACCGGTGCCAACCGCATGCAATCCATGGGCGGCAATCTGTATTCCGCAACCCTTCCTGCGATGAATTGCGGCACGTCGTTGGAATTCTATCTGCTCGCTGGCGCGCTATCCGGACTCACGACGACCGATCCACCGCACGCACCCAATGACCTGCACGAGGTCGTCGTCAATCCTGGAATTATTCTCTTTCAAGATGATTTCGAGCAGGACCTCGGTTGGGAAGTGTCACATACCGGCACCAATGCAACCGGGAGGTGGGAGCGCGATGACCCCGTGGGAACATTCTCGGCGCTCGCCGCAGTCCAGCCCGAATACGATCGGTCGCAAGACGAAAAAGCGGGTTGCTTCTTCACGGGCCAACATGTGGACGGCAGCGTTGGCAGCAATGACGTCGATTTCGGCCCGGTCGTACTGACCTCGCCAGCAATTGATATTGGCCAGCAGGAAGATGTCGAAGTGCATTTTGCCTGCTGGCTTCATTCGTCAGTCGGAACTGTCGACCCGCTGGTAATGCAGTTCTCCCGCAATGACGGTGCAACATGGACTACTGGTGCGACCATTACGCCCACGAATGGTTGGCAGCTTGAAACGGTAGGGCTTAGCGCCTTCCCCGCTGTGGCCGGCTCCCAACTTCGAGTTCGATTTACTATTTCCGACAACCCAGCCGATTCGCTCACCGAGGCTGCCGTGGACGAGTTCAAAGTCGTCGCAAAGTCCTGCGACGCGATTCCGGGAGACGCCAACAGCGACGGGGTTGTGAATCTACGCGACATGGGAATTCTGGGAAACTGCATGGCTGGTCCCCTCGCTCCCCGCTCCGCAAATTGCGCACCGATCGACACGAATAGTGACATGCGCGTGGACCTGCGCGATGCCGGGACCTTGCTGCGAAACTTTCGGCCGGCGAACTAATCACACCCAAACACTTCCCAAATAAAAAATCCTACGGTATGATTCCCCGCCTGTTGGCCGGTGTTCGGCCTTGTTTAAAAAAGCGTCCAATCGACAGGAGATTTAGATGAATCGCGTCCGCTGGTTTCGTACGACTCTTGCCATGACCGTTGTTTTCGCAGCCCTGAATGCTTTTGCCCAGGACCCCAAGAAGCCCGCCGACAAACCGGCAACCAAGCCGGCTGACCCAAAAACCACCGACTCAAAGCCCGCCGCGCCCAAGCCCGCCGACACCGCCGCGCCAAAATCCGCCGACAAAGCGCCCCCAGGCGAGCCGGACATGAAAGCGATGATGGCCGGCGTGGCAGAAATGTCCGCGCCAGGCAAGGAGCACGAAGCGCTCAAGCCCATGGCCGGTTCCTTCAATTGCACGACGAAGATCTACCCTGCTCCCGGAGCGCCTC
>JBKJYI010000474.1:0-3758 GCA_046715855.1 Phycisphaerae bacterium | reverse complement strand
GTCGAAGGCTTCATCAGCGGAATGCACAAGAGTCCCTACAAGGGCTTCTCGGTGCAGTTCGCCAGCCACCGCGCCTACGTGCCCGGCGACGACATCCGCCACCTGGACTGGCGGGTCTACGCCAAGGCCGATCGCTTCTTCATCAAAGAATATGAAGAAGAGACGAACATGCGCGTGCACCTGCTGCTCGACTGCTCGCACTCCATGGCTTATCCCGAACACCCCGGCACGGGCCGAATGACCAAGTGGGATTATGCGGCCACTCTTGCTGCGTCGATGGCGCACCTGCTGGTGCACCAGCAGGACGGCGTGGGGCTGACGTTATTCGATTCCGACATTCGGGCGCAGTTGCCGGTTTCCTCGCACCGCGCGGCGTTGCTCAACCTGGTGCACACGGTGGAATCCAACCCGCCCGCGAACAAAACCGACGTGAAGATCATGTTTCAGAAGCTGGCCTCGCGGATTCCGCGGCGCGGGATGGTCATTGTGCTGTCGGATTTGCTCACCGACGTGGATGAACTGATTCGCGGGTTGCAGCGATTTCGATTTGGGCGGCATGACCTTTTGGTATTGCACGTGCTGGACAAGGATGAGCTGGAATTTCCCTTCACCGATCGCACGCTGTTCGAGGGCATGGAGGACGTGGGACTTGAAGTCCTCACCGATCCTCAGTCGCTGCGGGCGAGCTATTTGCAGGCCGTGCAGGCATTCATCAACAGGGTGCGAAGGGCGTGTCTGGATAACCGCATCGATTACGCATTAATCAGCACGGCAGATGGCGTGGACGTTGCACTTACGACGTTTCTCGCCAGCAGGATGAGGTATCGGAGGACGACGGCTTGAGATTGTCGATTTGCGATTTGCGATTTTCGATTGGCAGCGAGCCGCGCACTTCAGTTCGCGCGGACGTTGGCTGGTATATCGCGCCGCCAGAACGATTCAATCGGGTCTCGCTTGCTACGCGAGCCAATCGACAATCGACAAACGACAATCGCCAATTTGCGACGGATCAAAAATGAATCACTCCGGACTAGTTGCTGCCTTCGTAACCCCTGCCCTCGCTGCAATCGGCGCAGGAGCCATGTCCGTGCCGATTTTGATTCACCTGCTGGCCCGACGGCGCTTCAAGCGCATCCGCTGGGCGGCCATGGATTTTCTGATCGACGCGGAGCGCCGAAACCGCAGGCGGATTCGCATGGAGGAGTGGATACTTCTGGCGCTGCGCTGCCTGGCCGTGCTGCTGCTGGGTTTGCTGGTTGCCCGGCCGTTTGT
Source organism: Phycisphaerae bacterium (assembly GCA_046715855.1). Lineage (GTDB taxonomy): Bacteria > Planctomycetota > Phycisphaerae > UBA1845 > UBA1845 > CAZAMB01. The sequence goes on along the minus strand of JBKJYI010000474.1, from coordinate 2,486 downwards.
AAGCCCGGGGGCGCTGGCTTCGGCATGGGGCGGATCGCGGGGCACGGAGCGCATTTTGGTCGTCGATGACTCGTTCAGCATGGGCTACGCGACTGCGGACGACAACGTGTTTGCGCGCTCCAAGGCCGCGGTTCGGCGGTTGATTGAATCGTTTCGTCAGGAGACGCCCGACGACGCGGTCACGGTGCTGCGGGCGTCGAACCCCTCGAACCCGGTGGCGGTCGGCGCGTACCTCGATTCGGCGCAAGCGGAGGATTTGCTGGCGCGAGTCGAGGCTCTGACGGCCTCGCAGCGCTCGATGGATCTCGCGACGGCGATGAAGACCGTATCGGAGTTGCTCGCCCGCGATGCCGGGATTGTGGACGCGTCGGTGTACGTGTTCAGCGATTTTCAGCGGCGCGACTGGGGTCCAAAAGAAACTGCCGGCGGAGCGGGCCGGCCAGACATGAGCATCACCGATCCGCTGCGGGCGTGGCAGGATCGCAAGCGGTCACTTCGCGTTTATCTGGTCAATGTCGGCGAGGAAGCGGCCGTCAACGACGCGGTGCTTGCTCTGGAGGTAAAGGGGGGTCGGCCGGTCGCGGGGACGAGCGGCGTGGTGCGTGCGGAGCTGGCGCACTTTGGTCCGGCTCTGATCGGCTCGCTTCCGGTTCAAGTGGAAGTCGGGCAGCGGGCCCAGGAGCCGAAGACACTAGACAGTCTTGCGCCGTTTCAATCGGCGTCGGTGGAGATGGAATCTTCGTTTCTTCGCGCGGGCGACGAATCGGTGCGCGTGGAGATGCCGCGCGATGCGCTCCCGGTAGATAATGTGCGATATGCAAGCGTCGAGGTGGTCAGCGCGATACGCGTGCTGGTTGTCAACGGCGAGCCCTCGGCGGATGAATACGAGGACGAGGTCTCGCTGCTGCGCACGGCGCTACGCCCCGAGGGCGAGGTGTTCAGCGGACACGAAGTCACCGTGATCGATGAGGCGGCGCTGGAGGCCACCAACCTTTCGGCATTTCACGCGGTGGTGCTCGCCAATGTGTATCGCATCAGCGAGCCGGCGGTGGAGTCGCTGGAAAGGTTCGCCCGTGCGGGCGGCGGGGTGATGCTTTTCCTGGGTGATCAAGTCGAAGCTACGGCGTACAAAGACGCGCTCTATCGAGGCGGCGAGGGGTTGCTGCCGGCGCTTTTGACCGAAGTCGCTCATCCAACCGAAGCGGCGAGGCTGGTGGTTGTGGATCGGTTGCACCCCGCGCTGGGCGCGCTGGGAAGCGGCGAAGATCCGCTAGGGTTGGGGCAGATTCCGTTTTTCGGGTTTTTCAAAGTGCAGATCGGTGCTGCCGATTCGGAGAGCGAAAGCGAGGCTGCAGACAAAAATACCGAGCACAGAAAATCGGATCGCCCTCAAGTGGTGGCGCGGTTCAATGACGCCGATGGTTCGCCGGCCATAATCGAACGCACTTTCGGCGAGGGGCGGGTCATGCTCTTCGCCAGCACCGCCGACAAGGAATGGAATTTGTGGGCCGATCATCCCACCTATCTTCCGGTGATCACGGAGCTGCTGCGGCATCTGACGGCGGGAGGCGGCAAGCAAAATGATTTCAATGCGGGCGCCCCGATTGAGCTCGAAGTGGAGCCGGGCGTGTTCGACTTCACTGTCGCCGTGCGGACGCCGCGATACCCAAACGAACCGGAAGCCACCACGAGCATTGCGGTCGATCCCAACTCGGAGGCACTGCGGATCCGCTGGGAGCAGACGGAGACGGCGGGACTCTACCAGTTCCTGCTGCGCCGGCTTGACGGCGTGGAGACAGTGCGCTACGCGGCGGTGAACGTCAATCCCGCTGAAAGCAACCTGACCATGGTGGACGACGATAGCGTGCGGCAGCTCATGGAGGGCGTGCCGCATTTGTACGTCAAAGGCATCGATCGTTTGTCCAGTGTGACCAGCGAGGCCAAGACCGAGTTATGGACGCCGGTGCTGCTGGCGGCGGCACTGGTATTGATGTCAGAGCAGTTTCTGGCCTTTTTTTGGGGGCGGAAACGATGATGGCCGCGATTGACACCGCCACTTACGTCACGGAGCTGCGCCGCATTCCGCAGGGATGGTACGCGGTGGGCGCGATCGCGCTAGTGGTGATCGTGTGCTGGCTGGTGGTGGGAATGTACCGCCGCGAGGGCCGCAGGGGGGCGTCCACGCCGATGCGGCTGGTGATGGCGGGCCTGCGCTGCGCGGCGCTGCTGACGCTGGGGCTGATTCTGCTGGAGCCGGTGCGGGTGCGCATTTTGCGGCGATGGATCGAATCGTACACGCTGGTGCTGCTGGATACGTCGGCGAGCATGGATCTGGTCGATCGGTATCGCGACGCGGAGACGGTGGGCAGGGTGCAGGCGGTGATGGGCGATCCGCAAGCGCAGTCGGCGCGGCGGATGGATGTGGCCGAAAAGATCGTGCGCGGCGGCGAGCGGCAATTGCTGGCCGACCTGAGCGCCAATAACAG
>JBKJYI010000473.1:0-2966 GCA_046715855.1 Phycisphaerae bacterium | reverse complement strand
GAACAAAGCGACGAGGATGAGTCCCGCGATCGAAGCTTGCATTCCATGGCGCCGATTCGTTTCGCCCAGGCTCGGACCGATCGTTTCTTCGCTCAGCGGAATGTCCTTGAGTCGCGCGGGCAGCGAGCCGGCCTCCAGTACGCCTACAAGGGTCTGTACCTCCTCTGGTCTAAACCGGCCTTTAATCTGACAGCGGTCCGTGAATCGATCTTGGATTGTGGCATGAGATACGGCCTGTTGATCCAACAGGATGGTGAGTTGCCGCCCAATGTTCTTACCGGTCAGCTCGCCAAAAAGATTTCCACCTCGGGGGTTCAGACCGAACATGACCACGTTCTCGCCGGTGAGCGGATCGCGGTCGCTATAGGCTGATTTGAGTTCCCACGAAGCGGCCTGCCCCGCGCTTTTCGCCATCTTGTATTCGGGCCCGTCGTGCATCAGAACGTAAAATCGACCGGTGTATTCTTCGATAATGGGGCTGCCCGGAAGGTCCTTGATCTTTTTAAACGCTTCCATGTTGTCGGTATTGGTGAATCGGAGCACGTCTTCAATGGGAAACCATTGGAATGGATCGGCGGCGCGGCGGCGGGGGCCTTGCGACGCAAGCTGCTGGGTATACTTGGAGATGGGCTGGGCCAGTTGCGGATTGTCCGGCGCGGCGATCTTATCTGGCGAGCCGCGATCACGTTCGGCGAGAATTCGAAATTCCAGCACGCCCGCACCCTTGAGCCGGCGCTTCAGGTCGGAGGGGTCTTCGAGCTCAGCCTTATAGGCGGCCCAGTCATCATAGGCGCTGACGGCTTTGGTCAGAATCTTGCCGTTGGCGGCACTCGCATCGCCTGCGTCAAAAGCCGCGAACTCCTTGCGAAGCTTTTCGATTTGCTCGTCCCGCGTCGGTCCGGTAGGAAGCGCGAGAACGTCGGTGAGCCGCCCAACCGGCAAATTGCTGGCCAGCAGCTCGGCCATGGCCGCTTCGTACGCCTTCGAAGCCGGCTCGACAGTTGCTGGGTCGGCGCCTTCGGCCTTTGTCGCCTGAAGCGCGTCGTAGGCCGCAGCGACTTTTTGGACTGCTGGCCCTCGTCCGGGAAGCCCTCGTTCCAGTGCTTTAAGTTGCGCCTCCCGGTTCTCCGTCGCGCTCAACGCTTCTTCCACGTCGCGGCGTTTCAGATTCAGCGCCTGAATCTGATCGATGGTCTCGTTGTACTTCGCCCGGCGCTCCAGTGCCGCTTTGGGTGGGCGCGGCATGCGAATTTCCAGTCGCGTAGCTCCGACCGGCCTCCACTCCAGGTTGAGCTGGCCTTTCGGATCGACGCGGTCTTTCAGAATTCCCATGACGCGAGTCGAGAGGTCCGTCGTGTCTCTTTGCTCCAGCCCGGTGGTATCGATTTCATAAAGCAGGCTCGATCCGCCTACGAGGTCGATGCCGCCTTTGAGCTTCCTCTCCGGCGGGTAAAGGACGGCCAGGGACAAGACGACCAGGGCGATGACGACCACCCATTTGGTTGTACGATTTGGATCATTCATGGACTAACTCTCCTCGTGAAGGTCATGCCTTCAAAATTCCCGGCAACGAATGGCTGCATGCTGCGGCTTGGGACCGAGTTGCCAGCCACCAAAGTAAATAATCGCTCGGATTAACAGTTAAGGCGGACTTCGACAATTAGGAAAGATACGGAGGGGCGTGCGTTCGGATGCCGGGCGATGTCACCGCGGTCTCGTGAGCGCCGCAATAGTCGGGATGCATAATGGCGGATGGCAATCGGTGCACAAATCGAGGAGCGCAGACCGGGTCGAAACCACCAAAAAACCTTGCCAGGGGGCAACGGGGAGAAAAAGTGGTCCGGAAATCCCCCTTTGAAAAATGGAACCCGGTTGGCCTGATCGCAGAGTAAGTCGAGGGGATTACGAGCACCGACTCCTCATGGTCTTCATTGTTCCCGGATTCCCCCCCAGGTTTCGAGGTCGGAGAGTCCTGAGGCTGGGCTTCCCCCTCAGCAGCAGGGGCAATCAGTTGATCCGTAATGGATGAGGGCAGTACCGAGCCTGGCATCATGCCAAGCAGGAGGAATATTTTCACAATCGTTTTCATGGAAGCGTGGATTATAGCTGGGGTAGCCTTGATGACAACGCCGATTTGTACTGTCCAGCTCGGCGGTCTTGGAAGATGGCGAAAACGCGGGATTTCAGCAGGTTTTTGCCGCTTTCCCGAATCGAGCAACCAGCCCTTACGACCGCTGTTATCGGCAGTTACGGCGCTTTTTTGCAGGATTTTGTAGTTGCAGAAAGAAAAACGTGGAATTGACAGCAGGTGCTCGTATAATGTCGTAGCTGAATCATAACTACATTCGAGACTGAGGATAGCGGTGGAAAAAGAACAGACAAAACAGAGGGTGGAGGAGCTTCTCTTCTGCCTTTACCAACGTCCGATTCACCCGGAACTCTTTCAGATTCATCGGGTCAAACGGATTCGTCAGGCCCGGTATCAGGCTGAAATATGGGTTTGTTCACTCGCCCACGTGGTTACGGTTCAGGTCGGCAAGCAGATTCTTACGGAACTCATCACCGAAGAAAATGACCTTCTGCCCAAAAATGGCTTGGCGACTTCCTTCCGTTTTCGCGGCGAGCGAGACCATAACCAGTCCTTCGACAACGGGCTAAAATACATTCTTTCCACCCAGGTCGAACGGATGACTTCGCAGCTGTTCCCGGCGACCCACCGGGATTATGTACACTACGCCCAGAACCGTGGCTTATATGTCCCCTTCGAGGACCGGGCGCAGGGCGGCCTGACGCCGTTTTCCTTCATCGATTTCGATGCCCGGGACCATGAACTTCATATTCACGCGTTTCATGCCTTCCCTGACGAGTTGACGCTGCTGAAAACGCAGTCGATTTTCGAGGTGGGCCGGCCAAGTATCCCCTTAAGCTAGGGGGTTTGCTGAAAGTTCCGTGGGGGGGTTGGTTGG